>CAJUBQ010000040.1 GCA_910584595.1 uncultured Eubacterium sp. | reverse complement strand
TCATTCCCACATGGAAAGGTTTTGGTACAGTTTTAGACTTTACAAGGCACTAGTGGCGCTTGATATTATTAAACAGTCGAAAACACGATTTTACAAGTTGTTTTCAGAGTTAAAGGCAAACGTGGAAGAAATTTGGATTTAAAATTCACTGCCATTTTGTCAGATATTTGTGCAGTATGTTTTTATTGAAGGAATGTATAGAAAGAGGTATTATATACGTAATGAAAACTCCCTTGTCTCTTATCATTGAGAGGACAAGGGAGTTGATATATTTGGGAACGGTAAGGAACTGTAAAGGATAGGATATATTTATGGTTTCCTGTGGAAAAGGAGGAGAAGATGAAAGCAGTAAAAAAAACTCGCTCGTTACCCGGTCTGACCAGAGAGGAAGAAGAAGCGCAGTTGGCTCGGATTATTGGTGTGGCGCAGAAAAATCTGACAAGAACAGAAACGTATATCCGTCAGCTGACAGACGAACTGGATGATCTGATGGAAGTTTATGGAACAAAAGATAAAGAAGCGCTCGCATTGTTTCATAATACGCATTCACAGATACAGGAAAACAGACGTGATTTGCTGCGCTGCCAGAAAGCGCGAAAAAAACCTTATTTCGGGCGGATTGATTTTAAAGATCCAAAGCAGAAGCAGGCAGAATCTTATTACATCGGCCGGACAGGCATTTCAGATAATGATGCAAATCCGCTTGTGATAGACTGGCGGGCGCCGATTGCTTCGGTTTATTATGAAAATGCAATTGGCTCTTGTACGTATAAGGTAAAAAACGAAGGAAGCTTTGCGATTGATTTAAAGAGAAAACGTACGTATGAGATTGAGAATGACAGGCTAAAAGATTTCTATGATTCGGATGTAGTGGCAAACGACGATCTGTTAACACAGTATTTGGCAAAAAGCAAAAAGGCGGTTTTGGGAGAAATCATTGCTACGATACAAAAGGAGCAGAATGCAATTATCAGGCAGTCTCCGAAAACGAACCTGATTGTGCAGGGAGTGGCAGGTTCCGGAAAAACAACCGTGGCGATGCACCGCATTTCATACATTTTATATAATTATGAAGAGCAGTTCCGTCCGCAGGATTTTTATATTATTGGGAGCAATCGTATTTTGCTCAATTATATTACGGGCGTGCTGCCTGATCTGGATGTATACGGCGTTTCTCAGATGACGATGGAGGAGTTGTTTACAAGGCTGATGTATGAAGACTGGGATCCACTTTCCTCTCGGATATGTTCGGTAGATAAAAAAGACGAAAGCTCCTGTATCAAGGGCAGCTTTCCATGGTTTCAGGATCTTGTGAGGTTTTGCGAACAATTTGAACAAAAGACGATTCCAATTGCAGAAGTGTATGTGGAAAAAAATGGAACCCTATTGCTAAAGAAATCAGAGATTGTCAGTTATCTTAAAACGATGCAGCAGGTTTCCATGCAGGGAAGAATCAATATGCTTAATGAGATTTTGCTGTCCAGGCTGGAGACGGAGATGTCCGGAAAATATGTTTCTTATACTGCGAAGGAGAGAAAAGAGCTGCATCGTACGATGCGCTGGCATTTTGGCAAAGATGTCTGGAAAGGATCGATATATGAGGTATATGAGCAGTTTTTACAGGCGCAGCAGCGGAATGGAAAGGCAGTTCGTTACACGGAACATGTATTTGATGTATATGATCTGGCAGCGCTTGCATACATTTATAAACGCATCAAAGAGACAGACGGCGTAAGGGAAGCAACGCATATTATTATTGACGAAGCACAGGACTTTGGTATGATGGCCTACGGAGCGCTGGAGTATTGCCTGCGGGGATGCACGTATACGATTATGGGCGATGTGTCACAAAATATTTATTTTGGTTATGGATTGAATGATTGGCAAAAGCTTCAGCAATTGATACTGACCGGGCCGTATGACCGTTTTGGCCTGCTGAAAAAAAGCTACCGTAATACGGTGGAAATCTCTCATTTTGCAACGGAAATCCTGCGTCATGGAAATTTCCCGATTTATCCGGTAGAGCCGATCAGCCGGCATGGGTCACAGGTATGCGTCAAAGAGTGCGGCAGTGAAGAAGAAATGCTGCAGGAAATGGTGACATGTATCAACAACTGGCAGAAACAAGGGCGGGAAACTGTTGCGGTGATCTGTCGGGATGAAGCACAGGCAGAGACAGTAAACAGAATGCTTGGACAGAAAATTCAAGTGGCAGATTCGAATCTGGAAACTACGGAATTTGGCAGCGGGGTGATGGCGCTTCCGGTAGAATATACGAAAGGGCTGGAATTTGACGCAGTACTTTTGTATAATCCTTCTGCGGAAAGCTATCCGGCGCAAGATGCATATGTAAAGCTTTTATATGTGGCTGCAACGCGTGCGCTGCATGAACTGGAAGTTGTTCATTTGGGAAACCTGACAGACCTGATCGCAAAGCCTGTTTCAGAAGAAAAACGAATGCAGTCGTTGGAAAACGAAGTAAGAAAAGAAGCCATACAGTATCAGAAGGAAGAAATTACAGAAAGAGAACAGGAGCTTTTAAAAGCAAAGCAGGGAGAAAAAGAGCGGACAGCGCGCAGTTATTTTGGGCCAAAGCCTATCCAGGTGCAAAAACCTGCAAATACACCTCAAAAAAATCCGGTGCGGAACATAGAAAAACTGAAAGCGCCCGTTTTAAAAACAGGCGGTTCCCTATATAAAATGCCGGATTACACATCGGGAAAAAGCGCTGCAGTCATCAGAAAAAAAGAAGAAAAAATGCAAACAGATGTCCCTGTGAATTTGTCCCCGTATCAGTTTGGACAATGTCCGGACAGCAGTATACTGCGGCCGAAGGGACACGGCCATATTGACAATTCCATACGTATGGTAAGGAAAACGAAAAAATATGTGGAATTGCTCAGCGGTTATGGGACGCTGCGGCTGACGCCGATACAGGATGAAGTGATTCGCGTACAGTTTCGAAAAGGAAATCTGACACAATTTGAACCCGGATATTGGAATCTGCAGCCGGAGCAAGCTGGTTTTTGGACAATCAAAGATGGAAAATATCTGGTAGAGCTTGTAACTGGCAGTCTGAATGTCCAAGTCGACAAAAAAACAGGGGCATTGCAGTATTTTGACCTTCAGAAAAAATTATTGCTGTCAGAAAAAGCCACACTGCCACGCCAGTCTGAAAGGATAGATGATACGTCGCAGCATTGGGTCTATTTTGACTGGCAAAAGAACGAACCGTTATTTATAAAGGGACTTCTGGCCGACGATCTGGAACGTATGAACCAAAAGGCTAGATATATCAGTTTTGGAGGGAAAAAGATGCGTATGCCGCTGATCGTTTCTGAACATGGATATGGAATCGGTGTGGCAGCGGAACGGACAGCTATATGCTGTACGATTCCAATGTATGGCGCTTATGTGTATACAGATGGGAGCGGACAGATCGATTATTATTTTATACATGGAAAAAACAGGGAGCATGTCGTGAAACAATACCGGAGTTGCTTTGGGTGAGCAGCAGAGTTCCGCCAGGTGCAGAGTCGTTCGGGAATCCATTAAGTGAATGACATTGGTTCAATTGGTATTACTATTTCTGCGGAACTTTTCGATTCTGGTTGACAATATCGGAGAAAAAGGTTAATATTGTGATATATAAGGAAAAATATGATTACAGGGAGAAATCGCGAGGCAGATATATGGAAGAGCAACAGATTTTGATCGTCGATGATGAGACGATTAACAGGGAAGTACTTAAGTCAATGTTTACAGAATACGACAGGCTGGAGGCGGAAAATGGAAAAGAGGCAATTGAAAAGATTGCAGCAAGCCGCAATCTGGTGTTGATTCTGCTTGATATTTCTATGCCGGTAATGACAGGATTCGATGTGCTGGAATATATGCACGAACATAAGCTTTTGGATAAGATACCTGTGATTCTTATCACAGGTGAGACAGTGATTGACAGTGAGGACAAAGCTTACTCTTACGGCGTAGCAGATGTTATACATAAACCGTTTTATCCTCATATCGTAAAAAAGAGGAGTCAAAATATCATTGACTTGTATCAGCATAAGCTGGAGATGGAGCTTCGGCTCAGACAACAGGAAATAGAGATTAAAGAGCAGGAAAAGGAAATTCGTGAAAACAATGAAGTGATGCTGGAAGCGCTAAGTTCACTCGTTGAGTTCCGCAGTGTAGAGACCGGAGAACATACACAGCGGATCAAGTATTTTACGAAAATTATGCTAGAATATATGCAGGAATATTTTCCAAAATACGGACTGGACAAATATCAGATCGATCAGATTGTCCGCGCATCCGTATTGCATGATATTGGAAAAATCGGCATTCCGGATTCCATTCTGTTAAAACCCGGCCGGCTGACGAATGAAGAATTTGAAATTATGAAATCGCATACAACATTAGGCTGTGAGATACTTGAAAAGTCATATCGAAAAAAGGATACGGATTTTTATCGATATAGTTATGACATTTGCCGGCATCATCATGAACGATGGGATGGAAGAGGGTATCCGGATCATCTGAAGGGAGAAGAGCTTTCCATTGGCGTACAGGTCGTATCGGTCGCAGATGTATATGATGCGCTGATTAGCCCAAGAGTGTACAAGGAACCGTTTTCGAAGGATAAAGCGTATGACATGATTACAGGAGGTGAATGCGGTCAGTTTTCACCGGACGTAATGGAATGCTTTGCACTTGCAAAAGAAGATGTTTTTAATTGCGAAGTAATTAAAATGTTAAAATTTGTGTAATACACTACAAATGCAGGCGGCAAAGGAGCACGTTTTTGCTGCCTTTGTTTCGTGTGTTTGAGGAGGCAGTTGGTGAATGGAACAAATAGAGCAGACAAATGATGCGGATAGGAAAGCAAATCTGCTTCTGATTGAAAAAGCGCTGGAAATGGTGTTGATTTTTGATATTTCTGGAAGCATTATGTATACCAATGATGCAGCTAATAAAAAACTGGAATATGAAGACGGACTAAAAGGAAAACATATCAGCGATGTGTTTCCGAATACTTTTAAAGTGGCAGACGGTGGATTTTTTACAGAATATGTATTCGGGGATGAGACGCAAAATCTGGTGGCATACCGGAAAAATCTGACTTGTTTCCCGGTGGAAGCACGTATTATGAAGTATGTGTATGAGCAGGAAGTCTATATTTGTATGGCGAATGATATTCTGGAAAAAGAATTTCTGGGCAGAGAGGTAGAGCAGGTACGTCAGGAAGCGCAGCAGGCAATGAAAGTAAAATCCGAATTTGTTGCAAATGTTACGCATGAGCTGCGTACGCCTGTAAATGGGATATTAGGCAATGTCAGGGAAATGTTTGAATTTGTGTCAGATGAACAGACGCTGAAATCTCTGCGGTTGATTGAGCGCTGCTGCGCAGATATGAACAAGATTATAAATAACATTTTGGATTTTTCTAAACTGGAAGCTGGAAAGTTTACCTTAGAGCCGCGAAGATTTCATTTTCGGAATATGCTCGATTATATCCGGTCACAGCATATGAATAAAATTACAGAAAAAGGAATTGGCTTTTTTGTAACGGTATCGCCGCAGGTGCCGGAGTATTTAATCGGAGACGAACTGCGCATCGGACAGATTTTAAATAATCTGTTGTCAAACGCATTAAAGTTTACGTCTGTAGGCAAGATTACAATGGAAATTGTGCGGACGGCGCGGGTCAATGATAAGATGGAACTGTTTTTTATTGTAAAAGATACAGGAATCGGCATCGATCAGGCGGATAAGGAAAAATTGTTTCAAAGTTTTTCTCAGGCTGATGCATCCATTTCCAGAAAATATGGCGGCACAGGTCTTGGATTAAATATATGCAAACAGCTGGTGGAGCTGATGGGCGGAAGAATTGAAGTAGAAGGTGAAAAAGGAAAAGGAAGTACGTTTTCTTTTTCGATCTGGCTGGGCATCAGCGATGAGGATGAAGTATCGCCGCAGCTGGAAGAAGCAGCGGATGATGCTTATGTATCGGATGAAACAGAAGCAGATGAGGATGACTTTGACCATATCAAAGAATTTGGAACACCGGAAAATATAGATAATTTAAAACGAAACCTGTCAAAACTGATCCTGTGTGTGGAGATGGAAAACTGGGAAAAGGCGGAGATGTTTATGGAAACAATCCGGCAGCTTACAGAAGGAGCTCCGCGAGAGGTCAGTCGTGGGATCTTAAGATTAAAAATGGCAGTACAAAAAGCAAACTATGAAAAGGCGGCAGCACAGTATCAGGAATTGGAATCCACGCTGGAAAACGGGAACTGGCTAAAGTCTTAGAAATAGAAGCGGGAAAGCGGGTATGAGCATGATTTATGATGAAAAAGACACTGCCGCAGCAAAGATCTTAATCGTAGATGATGTAGAAATCAATCGGATGGTATTGGAAGAAATTATAAGAAATATGGGCTGTGAACCGCTGCTTGCCGAAAATGGGCAGCAGGCGTTAAAGATTGCGTCATGCAGCCGTCCGAAATTGATTTTAAGCGATATTTCGATGCCGGGAATGGATGGATTTGAGCTGTGTAAAAGTTTAAAGGCAAATAAAAAAACAAAGGAAATACCAATCATATTTATTTCTGCATTCGATGAAGCAGAAGATATTGTAAAAGGATTAAAGCTTGGCGGGGAAGATTATATTACAAAACCGTTTATTACAGAAGTCGTGCAGGCGCGTGTGGCTGTGCATCTGCATTTATATACCGTCAAGAATGAGCTTATGGAGACGAACCGCAAGCTGCAAATATCAGTAGATGCACAGCTTCGGCAGATGGAAGAAGAGAAAAAAAATATTTTATATGCGCTTGCCAATATCGCAGCTAAAAATTCCGGTTTTGAACAAGGCCATATGCAGCGGCTTCGCCGTAATTGCCGTCTTTTGGCACAGGGGATGCAGCTGTCTCCAAAGTTTGAAGATCAGATTTCGGATGATTATATAGATGCGATTGAACTTGCGGCTTGTCTGTGTGATATCGGGAATATCGGCATACCAAAAGAGCTGTTGCGCAGAGAGACAGATTTTACACAGGAAGAGACCGAAATTATCCATAGCCATACAGAACTTGGCGCACAATTGCTGACGGATCTGCATGTAAACAGCGATTACAATGATTTTTTAACGATATCTATTGAAATTTCTCATTATCATCATGAAAACTGGGATGGCAGCGGTTATCCGCAGGGCTTAAAAGAGAATCAGATTCCGGTATCTGCACAAATTGTTTCTATTATGGAAACATATTGCATTTTGACAGGAGAAAAAAAGCACAGCAGGGAAGAAGCGCTTGAAATTATGGCAAAAGAAGAAGGCATCAGATTTAATCCTGATATTTATCAGATTTGCCGTCGGATTTCCAGACAGTTTTGTTAAACGGCAGGTTTTGCTTTTGGAAAAGCCGGCAGCGTTATGATATCGATTTTGCATATAGCTAACGGGGTGATTGGTTTGATAACAGATGAGGAGTTTAAGAGGATATCCACATATATGAAAAGGCATTACGGCATTGATATGAGCCAGAAAAAGGTGATTGTCAACGGGAGGCTGGAAAATTATATCCGCTCCGGAGGCTGGAAGTCTTTTAATGAGTTTATGAACGCAGTGGAGCAGGATAAAACCGGCAAGCAGGAAAAAATGCTTGTTAATCTTCTGACAACAAATCATACTTATTTTATGAGAGAATTTGAGCAGTTCGATTTTTTACGTAAAGAGATACTGCCTTGGATTAAAAACAAAGAAATCCATACAAAAGACGTGCGTATCTGGTGCGGCGCCGCTTCTTCCGGGGAGGAGCCGTATATGATTGCAATGGTGCTTGCAGATTTTTTTGGAATGGAACGAAACCAGTGGGATTTGCGCATATTAGCTACGGATGTGTCAACAGGGATTTTAAAACAGGCAATTGCAGGCATCTATACGGCGCAACAGCTTGAAAATGTTCCGCAGCAGTGGAAACGTCAGTTTTTCAGAAAGACAAAAGATGGAAAGTATGCGGCTGTCGACGAGTTAAAAAAAGGTGTGTTGTTTCGGCAGTTTAATTTAATTTCGCCGTTTCCGTTCAGAAGAAAAATGCATACTGTATTTTTAAGAAATGTTATGATATATTTTGATGAGGACACGAAAAGGCAATTGGTGCAGAAAGTGTATGATTTCCTGGAACCGGGAGGATATCTGCTTATAGGCACAACAGAGACGCTTGACAGAAGCGCTACGCCATTTGAAATTGTTCAGCCGTCTATATTTCGAAAAAAGGAAGGATGATAAGCGTTATGCGGTCAATTAAGGTTTTAGTTGTAGATGATTCGCTTGTATTCCGGGAGCTTTTGATTCAAAACCTGAGCAGGGATCCTGCGATCACAGTCGTAGCGGCCGCAAAAGATCCGTATGAAGCAAGGGATGCGATTATCCGGCATAAACCGGATGTAATGACTCTGGATGTGGAGCTTCCGCGTATGAATGGAATAGAGTTTTTGCGAAAGTTGATGCCTCAGTATCCGCTTCCGGTTGTTGTTATCAGTGCATTAAGTGATAAAGTATTTGATGCAATGAATGCAGGAGCAGTAGATTTTGTAGGAAAACCGGCGATTACGAATCGTGCACAGCTGGAAGATTTTATTCGTAATGAGCTGCTTGTCAAGATTAAGATTGCATCTACAGCTAAAATAGGAAATATTAAAAAGAAAGTACATATTCAGCAGGATTTCAGTGGCCCTACAGTTGCAAAAAGCAACCTGCTCGTGGCAATTGGAGCTTCCACAGGCGGTACAGAGGCGATTTTTGAAGTGGTGAAAGGATTTGGGCCGGATATTCCGGGGGTCGTGATCGTGCAGCATATGCCCCCGGGCTTTACGGCTATGTACGCAAAAAGGCTGAACGATCAGTGCAGGGTACGTGTGAAAGAAGCGCAGACTGGTGATACAGTGCGGCCGGGGCATGTGTTGATTGCTCCCGGAGGCGATCAGCACATGCGGGTTGTAAAGGTGAATGGCGTCTATCAGGTGGAATGCCGGAACGGGCCGAGAGTCAATGGGCATTGTCCGTCTGTAGATGTGCTGTTTGAGTCTGTGGCAAAGACAGTCAAAAAGGATGCCGTCGGCATTATTTTAACGGGGATGGGCGGAGACGGCGCCAAAGGGTTGCTTGCTATGCGAAATGCAGGCGCAAAAACAATTGGCCAGGATGAGTCTACCTGCATTGTGTATGGAATGCCGAAGGTGGCATATGATATTGGAGCGGTAGAGCAGCAGGTAAAGCTGCAGGATATCGCTGCAAGAACTTATATGATACTTAATAAAATGTAAAAGGAGAATAGATGATGAAAATTTTGTTGGCAGAAGATGATTTTGTAACCCGCAAATTTATGGTGAATTTTCTATCAAAGTACGGGGAATGCGATGTTACTGTAGACGGCATGGAAGCAGTAGATGCATTCATGATGGCGCTGGAGGATGAGGAACCGTATGATCTCGTCTGCCTGGACATCATGATGCCGGTAATGGACGGTTACCAGGCGCTTGTTGCGATCAGAAAGCTGGAAAAAGAAAAAAACATTTCAGAAGAGAAAGCAGTAAAAGTCATTATGACGACAGCATTAAATGAAGAAAGAAATGTAAAAATGGCATTCGAACTGGGCTGTACGATTTATTCCGGAAAGCCGATTAATCAGGACAGATTTGAACAGGCGCTTAAAAAGCTGAACCTGATCTGAAAAATATAACAAAAAGGAGAAGAATATGGCTGAAGGATTTAATACAGAAGACATGCTGGATATGTATCTGTTTGAGAACGGACAGCTTCTGGAACAGCTTCAGGATACAGTGCTGGAACAAAAGGACGCAGACTGTTTTGATGAGGACAGCATTAACGAAATATTCCGTACGATGCATACGATTAAAGGTTCCTCAGGCATTATGATGTTTGATAATATTACGGCTGTGTCGCATAAGCTGGAGGATGTCTTCTTTTATCTAAGAGAGTCTCATCCGGAAAATGTTCCGCATCTGGAGTTAGTGGAGCATGTGTTGCATGTCGAAGATTTTATTTCAAATGAAATGGAAAAAATTCGAAACGGTGATCCGGTAGATGGTGATTCCAGTGATATTATTGCGGAATTAGACAAGTTTTTAAACAAAATCAAAGGGGAAGATGGCTCGGCGGATGGTGCGTCAAAGCCTGCGGAAAATAAGAGCGAAGAGCCAAAGCAGTTTTATATTGCTCCGGTTGCTACAAGCGACAGTCATTTTTATAAAATTTTCATATCATTTTATTCTGATACGGAAATGGCAAATATACATGCGTATAAAACCGTTTATGCTTTAAAAGAAATTGCAGAAGATTTATTATATACGCCGGAAAATATTATTTCCGATGAGAGCAGTTCGGAAGTGATTCTTAAAGAAGGTTTTAAAATGCTTCTGCAGACGCAGGCGGATCCGGCTGAAATACGTTCCATCGTTTCCGAAGGATATTCGGTGGAAAAAGTAGATGTTACCGAATGCAGTCCAGAAGAATATGTGCGTGGCTTTGGCGGCGACGGGGATGTTCAGATTGATCTGGATTCCAGTGTGGAAGCGATAGAAGCGCGTACACAAGGTAGTGTACCTGTCGAGACGAAAGATAAGACGAAAATTGCTCCTGGTGATTTTGTCATTAAGTCCAAAGAACCGGGCAAGCAGAAAAAATTGGCGAAAGATAAGCCAAAAGCAGAAAAAGCTTCATTTATCAGTGTAAATGTCAGCAAGATGAACCAGCTGATGGAACTGATTGGAGAGCTTGTTATTTCTGAATCTGTAGTTTTGCAAAGCTCGGACTTAAAAGTACCGGGATTAAATCTGGATAATTTTAATAAAGCAGCTGCACAGCTGTCGAAGATTTCGACGGATCTGCAAAATGTCATTATGTCGATGCGTATGGTGCCTTTGACAAATACATTCCAGAAAATGAACCGTATTGTATTTGACGTATCCCGCAAACTTGGCAAAGACATTGAGTTTGAGATGATAGGGGACGCTACCGAAGTAGATAAAAATATTATTGAACATATTTCTGACCCGCTGATGCATCTTGTCAGAAATGCAGTAGATCACGGGATAGAGACAAACGAAGAACGTGCTGCCAGCGGAAAGACAGATAAAGGCAAAGTTACATTGTCAGCAAAGACAGAAGCCGGAAAAGTATGGATTACCGTTCAGGATAACGGAACGGGGCTGGATCGGGAAAAAATTCTTGCCAAAGCAAGAAAGCAGGGTATTTTGGATGCTTCCAGACCGGATAGTTCATACTCTGATAAAGAAGTATATCAGTTTATTACATTGCCGGGTTTTTCTACGAATGAGCAGGTTACCGAATACTCCGGAAGAGGCGTTGGCATGGACGTTGTAGTCCGTAATATTCAGGAGATCGGCGGAATGCTTGATATTGAAAGCAATCCGGGAAACGGAAGTACAATGAGCTTAAAAATACCTCTGACACTTGCGATTATTGACGGAATTGTGATGGAGACAGGCGGTTCTTCTTTTGTGATGGAGTCCGGCGTTATCAAAGAATTTGTACGTGTACGGGAAGATATGATGATTCATGAACCGAATGGGGACGAATACATTATGATCCGTGGCGAATGTTTTTCGGTAATACGGCTTGGCGAATGGTATGGATTAAGCGGCTATCAGGAAGCGGTGGAAGACGGCATGATGGTCATTATAGAAGTAGATGATAAGCGGATTGGCCTGTTTGTCGATACGCTGGTAGGCAAGCAGGAGATCGTTGTAAAACCGATTCCTTCTTATATTAAAAAGGTCAAGGGTCTGACCGGCTGTACACAGCTTGGGGACGGCAGCATTGCCCTGATTTTAGATCCGGGCGGATTAATCGGATAAATATAAAGAGAAAGGAATGTAGGACCATATGAGTGAAATAAGTAATTTGAATGATTCAGCAGATCTTCTGGATCTTGGATACAGCGAAGTAGAGGAGCATAAGAGCAAATATATGACCTTTAAATCCGGTAACGAATATTTTGGGCTCAAGATCCAATATGTGAATGAAATTATTCAGATTCAGGCAATTACGGCAGTTCCGGAAACTGAAGATTATATTAGGGGGCTGATTAATCTGCGTGGTAAAATCATCCCGGTCATTGATGTGCGTTTGCGGTTTGGGCAGGAAGCTTTTGAATATAACGACCGTACATGTATTATTGTCATTCAATACAATGAAATGATGGTTGGATTAATCGTGGAAAAGATTGCAGATGTAGTAGAAATTAAAGACAGTGACATTTTACCGCCTCCGACCATTTCACGTGCAGATCAGGGAAACCGTAAATATATCTATGGCATCGGCAAGATCGGAGATACGGTGAAGTTGTTATTGGATCCGGATAAACTGCTGCGTGACGTGGATCTTTCGTCTGTAGAACAGTCGAGTCAGTTAAGTGAAGAAGAATGAGAGGTAGTGGAACAATGAAAAACTGGACGATAAGGGCAAAATTAATGCTGGGATTTTTTATCAGTATTATTATGACAATATTGAACATTGTATTCAGCGAGATGACAACCAGGATGGCGGCAAATTATTCCGGTGAAGCGTTAAAAACTTACAACCGAAATGCATCGATTTTTACATATTCGGTTGGGATTGTATCCATCATTATTATCTTATGGGTAGCGACAATATTAATACGTCAGATCCGTATGTCTGTAGAAGAATTGTCTAATGCAGCTAAGCAGATTGCTATGGGACGTGTAGATATTCAGATAAAAAAATTCAGCAATGATGAACTGGGGCAATTAGTAGATGAATATGAAAAGGTCATCCAGAATATTAAAAACCAGGCACATATCGCGGAGGAGGTTGCAAATGGAAATTTGACGATTTCAGTTACTCCTGCTTCTTCGGACGATTTGCTTGGCAATTCTTTAAAAAAGCTTGTGGAAGATAATTATCATGCACTATCTAACATCAGTGATTCCGGCACACAGGTCACAATCAGCTCTTCTCAGGTGGCAAGCGCGTCTCAGGCGTTAGCGCAGGGTTCCACGCAGCAGGCAAGCGCGATTGAGGAGATTACAGCTTCGATTGACGAAATTGCAGAAAAAACAAAGGAAAATGCGGAGCAGGCAAATTCTGCAGCAAACCTGATTGAACAGGCAATTGAAGATGTCAAACATGGAAATATGCGGATGAAAGATATGACAGACGCCATGCAGGAGATTAACCAGTCATCCGAAAGTATTTCTAAGATTATTAAGACAATTGATGATATTGCATTCCAGACAAATATTCTTGCGTTAAATGCTGCAGTTGAGGCTGCAAGAGCAGGCGAGGCAGGCAAAGGATTTGCCGTAGTTGCAGAAGAAGTCAGAAGTCTTGCGGCAAAAAGTGCGGCGGCAGCTGCAGAAACAGCCGAGCTGATTGAAGATTCCATTACGAAAGTCAGCACAGGTTCACAGATTGCAGAAGAAACGGCAAGCGCTTTAGAGACAATTACAAATGTTGTTCAAAGAAGCGAAGGTATTATCAACGGAATTGCTGATTCTTCAAATTATCAGGCAACTGCGGTTGCACAGATTGAACAGGCAATCACACAGGTTTCACAGGTTGTGCAGACGAACTCAGCGACGAGTCAGCAGTGTGCGGCAGCCAGTGAAGAGCTTTCTAACCAGGCATCTAAGATGAGGGATATGCTTTCTATTTATAATTTGGGAGCAGGCAGACAAAGTACGAGTCAGGGATATGATTATCGAAGCGTCGAAACAGACAGCAGTGATGACCGAAATGAGCCGGTAATTTCTCTGGAAGACGATTTTGGGAAATACTAGGAGGGGTATATATGAAGAATCTGAAAATAGGAACAAAATTGCTGCTGACATTTATGATTATCATTGCACTGTTTTGCGGCACAGTTTATGTAGCAACATCGGGGCTGCGGAAAAGTTCGAATAAATACTCAGAATTTTATCATGAAGAATATCAAATTACGCAGAGAGTCATGAGTATGCGCCGCGGGCTGCAGATTATTGTTAAAGATCTTACATTTATGACGATTGACGATGATGCTGAAAGATGTGAATCTTACCAAAGCGATATGCAGATGGAAATGGATTTACTGGAAGAAAATGCAACATGGATCAGCAGTAATTTACATTCTGATTCTGATGCTTTTAGCATATTTGCAGAACATATCCGAAAGGCAGTTGATATGCAGGATTCCGTTGCTTCATTGTCTAAAACGAATAAAGAGCAGGCACAGCAGATATTAATTGAAGAATATCAGCCGCTTATTGTAACTGCAATCAATGCGTTAATACAGATCAGTGACGAAGTGGAAGCAGGGGTTGACAAAAACTTTAATGATTCTTTGTCTACACAAAAATACATCACATATTCACTGCTTGCACTGGCTGCGGCAGCATTATTGATTACAATTATTCTTTGTCTGTATTTGACAAGAATGATTACAAAACCAATTCATGAACTGGTAGCATCAGCAGGTAAGATTGTAGCAGGTAATTTTGATTTTCAGATTGCATACCGTTCGAAAGATGAACTGGGAGGTTTAGCAAATGCGTTCCGGGATATGGCATCGATACTTGGAGACATTATTGCAGATGCATCCAGATTATTGAGTGAAATGGCAAACGGTAATTTTAATGTACGTACAAAGGCAGAAGAACGCTATGTCGGAGATTTTCAGGGGCTTTTGTCTTCTATCCGTAAGCAGAACCGTGATTTGAGTTCTACATTGGCACAGATTAATTCCAGTGCAGATCAGGTGTCGTCCGGTGCAAACCAGGTATCTTACGGTGCGCAGGCTCTTTCACAGGGCGCTACCGAACAGGCTGCTTCTGTAGAAGAGCTGGCAGCTACGATTGCAGGTATTTCTCAGCAGGTAAAAGAAACGGCAGAAAATGCGGCAACTGCCAGAAGTCAGTCCAATTCTGCAGGCGATAGGGTAGAAGAATGCAACCGTCAGATGAAAGATATGACAAAGGCGATGGAGGAAATCACACGTACTTCCAACGAAATCGGAAAGATTATCAAGACGATCGAAGATATTGCATTCCAGACCAATATTCTGGCGCTCAATGCCGCCGTAGAAGCATCTCGTGCAGGTACGGCAGGCAAAGGCTTTGCCGTTGTAGCAGATGAAGTACGGAATCTTGCAAGCAAGAGTGCGGAAGCATCCAAAGATACTTCGGATTTGATCGAAAGTGTTATCGGGGCAGTATCACAAGGAACACAGATTACCAATGCAACAGCGAAGTCGCTCATTCAGGTAGTAGATGAAGTGCGCGAAGCAACTGTAACGGTAGGAAAGATTGCAACTGCGGCAGAAGGCCAGGCAGGCGCCGTAGAACAGGTTTCTGTAGGTGTGGATCAGATTTCCAGCGTTGTTCAGACGAACTCTGCAACAGCGGTACAAAGCGCGGCAGCCAGTGAAGAGCTGTCCAGCCAGGCTGAGGTTCTGAAAAATCTTGTGGCAAAATTTTCGTTGCGGGAAGAGTTTGCGCAGAACAATATAAGCTTTGATTCCGATTTTGATAAGATGTAAGATATTGTTGATAAAAAATACCGGTTATGATAAAATAATACAATACAAACTTAGTATAAGAGGTGGTTTTTATGGGATTATTTGAAGATTTAAAAGAACTTGGCGTAGATGTAGACGGAGGTTTGAAACGAATTGGCGGCAATGAAGCGCTTTATAAGAGACTTTTAAATACTTTTGTAAAAGCAATGAAAGGCCAGCAGGTTTCGCCTGATTTTGATACATCTGATTATGAAGATGTAAAGGAAAGGGCGCATGCGATTAAAGGAACGTCAGGCAATTTGTCTATTACACCCGTATTTGAAGCATATTCACAGATTATGGATTTGCTGCGGGCTGATAAGCCGGAGGAGGCAAAAGAAGCGCTGAAAAAAGTTGTCCCTGTACAGGAAGAGATCGTTGCCTGTATAGAGAAGTATGCGGAATAAAATTTGGCAAAAGGTCAAAAACGTGTTTGGAAATTGCAGATAGCGGGTTTTCAAACACGTTTTTGCATGGGTGCAGAGAAGATTATGGACAAGAAAACAAAAAGATTTTTTATGCGGAGCGTTGTCAGTATTTTCTTTTTATGTATTGGAGTGTTTTTCTTTCTGACACGTTATATGGGAGCAAAAACAGAGCGTGTGATTAGAAATACGACAAGTATCTATATGTCAGAGATGAGCCTGCAGGTGCAGGAAAAATTTACAGCAGTCATACATCTACGCATGCAGCAGATAGAAGCGATGATTCAGTTATATCCGCCCCAGAATGCAGTATATGGAGAAGAGATGTGCAAAAATCTGGTGGACAATGCAAAAATTCGAAATTTTGCCTATGTCGGACTTTATGAGAAAAACGGAGCGCTGGAAGATTTGTATGGCAGTTCGATTGAACTTGTGCAAAAGAGCGGTATTGCAAAAGAAATTCAGCCAGGTGCATTTGCAGTCGGCGAGGCAATCAATGAATGTGGGCAGAAGATGCTGATGATTGGAATGAACGCTGCTTATCCGATGAAGAACGGTGGAAAGAGTAAAGCGTTGTTTGTCGGCCTTCCGATGGATTATCTGAGAGATATTTTGTTTTTAGATCGTAACGATTCGCTGCTGTATTATCATATTATCGATACGGAAGGAGACTTTGTTATTCGAAGCGGAGATGCATATCGGGAAAGCTATTTTGAACGCATACGGGAACGCTTTGATACTTTTAACGGAAAAACGCCGGAAATGTATGTGCAGGAACTTTCAGAAGCTATGCAGGCTCAGGCTGTATACGCTGTTCCGATATCTATGGACGGGGAGGAAAAATATATGTACTGTTCCCCGCTAATCTCTAACAGCAGTTGGTATCTGATTGCGGCGATGCCGGATAATATGCTGATAGAATCTATTAAAAATCTGGACAGTACACGTGGGTTTATCATGATAACCTCAGCAACGACAATTTTAGTGGCAATGGGCATTATTTTTATTCTGTATTACCGGCTGTCAAGGCAGCAGATGAGGGAGCTTGTCCAGGCACGTAATGAAGCGGATTATTCCAATGCTGCAAAAAGTAATTTCCTTTCCAGTATGAGCCACGAAATTCGCACGCCGATGAATGCGATTATCGGAATGACCGAAATTGCCCAGCGTAATATTCAAGATCCTGCAAGGGTTAGTGATTGTTTAAAAAAAGTTCGTCTTTCCAGTAAGCATCTGCTTGGTCTGATTAACGACGTTCTTGATATGTCCAAAATTGAAAGTAAAAAAATGACGTTAAATATAGCTCCGGTTTCTCTCAAAGATACGATGGACGATTTGGTAAATATTATACAGCCGCAGATCAAGGCAAAAAAACAGCATTTTGATATTTTTATTCAGAATATCATTTCAGAAGGTATTTGCTGTGATGATGTGCGTTTAAATCAAGCGCTGATTAATATTTTGTCAAACGCGGTAAAATATACACCAGAAGAAGGAAATATTTACATATACTTGAATCAGGAAACTTCAGCGCTGGGAGAAGGTTATGTACGTACGCATTTTACTATTGCAGATACCGGAATGGGTATGTCACCAGAGTTTTTGGAAAAAATATGGGATACATTTTCCAGAGAAGAGACGGATCAGGTACGTCATATTGTCGGAACGGGACTGGGGATGTCAATTACAAAAAGCCTGGTAGATCTGATGGGTGGAACGATCGATGTAGAAAGCGAGCTTGAGAAAGGCAGTTCCTTTCATATTACATTGGATGTAGAGAAGGCAGGCTCCGCAGATGTGGAGCAAATGATATTGCCGGAATGGAATATACTTGTAGTTGATGATGATGAACAGCTCTGTACCAGTGCAGAGTCTAATTTGGGATTGCTGGGAGTCCGGTGTGAATGGACGAAAAGTGGCATTCATGCCGTTTCTATGGTGAAAGAGCGTCATGCGCAGGGCAGGGACTATGACTTTTTGCTTGTTGACTGGAAAATGCCTGGACAAGATGGTATTCAGACGATACGTATGATTCGTGAACAGGTCAGCAAAGAATTGCCGATATTTTTAATGTCAGCAGATGACTGGAATGAAGTGGAGGACGAAGCGGCACAGATCGGCATTGCAGGATTTATTGCAAAACCGCTCTTTGCCTCACGGTTGTATGAATGCCTGCGAAAATACACTGAAGGTTATGAAGAAAATCCTGCATGTGTTGAAGAAAAGAAGGAAGATTATTCGTTTGACGGCAAAAGAGTACTGCTTGCAGAAGACATGGAGATCAACTGGGAAATAGCCAATGAGATTCTTTCCAGTACCGGAATGCAGCTGGAACATGCGGAGGATGGAAAAGAATGTCTGGAGATGTTTCAAAAGGCAGAGATTGGTTATTATGACGCAGTGCTGATGGATATCCGTATGCCCGGCATGGACGGTTATGAGACGACAAAAGCAATCCGCGCTTTGGAACGTACAGACAATCAGCTCCCAATTATTGCGATGACGGCCGACGCTTTTGAAGGGGATGTGCAAAAGTGTCTGGACGCAGGGATGGATGACCATCTTGCAAAACCGCTGGATATTGGGGAGTGTATGCGCGTGCTGGATCACTATTTAGTGTAGATATCACGATTGCAAACGATACGTTTTCCTAAATTCACTTTTCCTGCCAATATTCATATGATAATAAAAAATGCAGGATTGCGTGTATATGGACAGGGTTCGAAATTTAATTAACTGTGACCGAATACATCGGCTTGGCTACACAGGACGCGGTATTGGGGTTGCGATCCTGGATACAGGTATTTCTCTGCACCCGGATTATGCAGAGCGAATACGTGTGTTTCAGGATTTTTGCAATCACAAAAGCCAGCCTTATGATGATAACGGTCATGGATCCCACATCGCAGGCATTATAGCAGGTAACGGACGCATGAGCAAAGGACGTTACCGTGGAGTAGCGCCGTTGGCGTCCTTGATTGTTTTAAAAGTACTTGATCGTACGGGAAATGGAAATACAAAAGATGTAGTAAGAGCAATGCAGTGGATCATTGATAATCGTGAGCGTTATCAGATTCGTATTGCTAATATTTCTGTCGGTATGCTGCCGCAGTCTAAGTCCAGGGAACGTGACCAGATGTTGGAATGGGTAGACCGGATGTGGGATTGCGGTGTGTTTACGGTAGCTGCTGCCGGTAATGGCGGACCGTCTTCAAACAGTGTCACAATACCGGGCGCCAGCAGTACAGTACTGACTGTAGGAAGCAGTGACGACAGAGACCAGCTTGTACGCAGAAGAGGTTTGTATCCAGGCTACAGTGGCATGGGGCCTACAGAATGTTGTGTATGTAAGCCGGAAATTTTAGCTCCCGGTACGGAAATTAAAAGCTGTCATTTTTCAAATAATGGGTATACTGTTAAGAGTGGGACTTCTATGGCGACTGCTGTCGTTTCCGGAGCATGCGCGTTAGTATATGACAGATATCCACAGCTGACGCCGGCAGGATTAAAGCTCAGGTTTTATGAAAAGCTGGCGTCAGATAAGAATACGTCCTGCTGGGGAACGCTGGATGTCAGAAAGCTTTTGGAGCGTTAGCAGAAAGCTTTCGAAAGGTAAAGGAGTAAAAAATTGGTTTGGAACTGGATCTTAAAGGCGCTTCGCATTATACGAAAAGCAGTTCAAAAACTGTTCAGCAGGCTGTTTGTAGTTGCGCTTGGCATTATCCTTCAGCTGTTGTGGCTGTTTCTTGTCTTGTATCAGTTTAGCGCACAGCATACATTTGCAAATATCATCGTGACGGTGGTTGGAATATTGACGGCTTTTTATGTCATCAGCAGGCCGTTTCATCCTGCGGCAAAGCTGGCATGGACAGTTGTATTGCTGACAGTGCCTCTTCTGGGAATTCTCATTTATTTTGTATTCGGAAGGCCGGAACTGACAAAACGTACAAGAGAAGGAATGGAAAAGGTAAATCTTGGAATTGAGATTTATTTAAAGCAGGATGTACAGGTGCGAAAGCATATGAAAGAAACAGATGCCAATATATTTCGCCAGTCCGAATATATTTTGCGTCAGGCAAAATTTCCGGTTTATGAGCATACGCAGACAAAATATTATCCGTGTGGCGAAGAGATGTTTGAAGATATGCTGGATGCAATTCGTGAGGCAAAGCAGTTTATTTTTCTGGAATATTTTATTATCAGTCCGGGTGTAATGTTTGACCGGCTGCTAAAAGCGTTGGAGCAGAAAGTACAGCAGGGTGTGGATGTGCGATTGATTTATGATGATATCGGATGTGTGGCGACGCTTCCGGTAGATTTTGTACGATATATGGAAACAATCGGCATCCGTTGTGCAGTATTTAACCGCTTCCGGCCAATACTAAGCATTGTAATGAATAACCGCGACCATCGCAAAATACTTGTAGTGGATGGCATATGGGGATTTACGGGCGGGATTAACATTGCAGATGAATATATCAATGAAAAGGTACGGTTTGGCTACTGGAAAGATACTGGTATCTGTATTAAGGGAGAGGCAGTATGGAATTTTACAGCGATGTTTCTGGAAATGTGGGATTACGTTCGCCATGAAAAAGATGACTGCCTGAAATTTCGCCCGAAACTTCCGGAGTATCAGACACAAGATCACGGGTTTGTGCAGCCTTACGGCGATACGCCATTAGACAGGGAAAACGTTGGAGAAAACGTATATCTGAACATGATAAATAAAGCAAAGCGCTATTTGTATATTTATACCCCATATCTGATTATCGATCAGGAAATGCAGACGGCGCTCTGCAATGCAGCAAAAAGCGGTGTAGATGTCAGGCTTGTTACGCCGGGAATACCGGATAAGAAGATCATTTTTCTTATGACACGATCCAATTATAAAGCGCTGTTGGAAAGCGGTATTAAGATTTATGAATATACACCGGGGTTCATACATGCAAAATGCTTTCTTTGCGATGATGAAATTGCTGCTGTTGGAAGCATTAATTTGGATTACCGCAGCCTGTATCTGCATTTTGAATGCGGTGTGTGGATGTACCGAAGCGAAGCAGTCATGCAGTTAAAAAAAGATATGGAACAGACGTTTGCCTGTTCACATCAGATTTTAAAAGAAGAATGGAAAGAGCCAAACTTCTTTTTATGGGTCGTGCAGACAGTGCTCAAGCTTTTTGCGCCATTGCTGTAAGTAAAATGCTCTTAGCAGCTCCCATTCTTATCTGGTCAGAATATGTGAAACAGCCGCGAATGGGAACTGCAGAGTTACATTATGCCAATAAGAACAATTTTTGCAGCAAACTGAGAAAGTAATCGGCAAATGCAGCGTGTTTTACACTGTCCGCATATAAAATATTAATATGTCCGAGTTCCTTTTCGCCTGAATAATAAGTGACTTTGCCAACCGTATCTCCCTTTTTTACAGGAGCGGTTACAGATTTTGGAAGCCGGATTTTTTTTGTTACATTGCTTAAATCCTCACCGTTCGTGCTCACATAACTCATATCCGATTCATAGGTGAGCGCAACAGAGTCTTTTTCACCTTTCTTTACAGCTATGTCAGGCAGCGGGGAAGGGTTTTTGTCTTTGTAAATACGGCAGACGGAAAAGCCATAATTTAATAACGTCTGGGCATCTGCAGTACGGGATTTAATATCAGGAGCGCCCATTAAGACAGCGATCAGTTTCACTCCATCTTTTTCGGCGGTAGCTGCGATACAGTATTTCGCAGCGGCAGTATAGCCTGTTTTCAGTCCGGTAGCATACGGGTATTGTTTCAGCAGCTTATTCGTATTTGCAAGGCCAAATTCCGAATCTCCTCTTTTCGTCCGGTGGATGATATTTTCCATCCAGATGGTGCAGTAATCATGGATTTGCGGGTGACGGACGCTCAGTTCCCTTGCCATCAGCCCGATGTCATAGGCGCTTGTAAGATGCCCGTTTGCCGACAGTCCGCAGCAGTTGACAAAATGCGTATCTTCCATGCCAAGATCAGCGGCTTTTTTGTTCATTTGCGCGACAAACTCTTCTTCGCTCCCGCAGATGAATTCTGCCATTGCCACACAAGCATCATTTGCGCTTGCAATGCTGATGCATTTAATAAGTGTCTCAACGGTCTGGACTTCTCCGGCTTCCAGAAATACCTGTGAACCGCCCATGCTGGCGGCATGTTCCGATACAGTGACTTCATCCGTGAGTGCGATTTGTTTTTTTTCTATTGCGTCAAAAATCAGACACAATGTCATGACCTTGGTCACGCTGGCCGGGGGACGGGATGTATGCTCCTTTTTTTCATACAAGATCGTTCCGGTTTCTGCTTCCATTAAAAGGGCGCTGGGAGCAGAGACGTCAAGGGAAGGCTGGGAAGATGAATTTTTCTTTTTGGCGTGTATGGGGCAGGATGCGGATATAAATAAGACAAGCGCCAGAAATGCAGTGATAAAACGCTTCATATTGTGATACCTATAATCCTTTTTTATAATGTAGTCTGGGATTTTGGAAAATATGACTGATTTCTTGATGGTCAGGAAGCGTTTTTTGGTGAAAATAAATTTTCGAAAAAGGTTTGAATATGAATGTATTAATTGGTATAATTAGCGTTATCGTAATCATTTACCTGTTCTGGCAATATGAGGAACTCAAAAAATTTCAAATTACACATTATGAAATGGAATCACAAAAAGTCAAAAGAAAGATGAATATTATTGTTATTTCGGACTTGCATTCTTTTTCGTATGGGATGGAGAACAGGCTTCTTTTTAAAGCTGTGAAAAATGCTGCTCCCGATCTCATCCTGATTCCCGGAGATCTGATTGTAACGGCGAAGACAGAAAAGTATGACGTTTCGCTTCGCTTTGTCAGACAGCTTTGTACGCTTGACGTTCCGGTATTGTTTAGCAGCGGGAATCATGAAAGTAAGGCAGCGCTGCCGGAATCGGAAAGTTTTTTCGCTTTTCAACAGTACTATAGAAAGTTGGAGCAGTCTGGCATTACGATTTTGAACAATAAAAGCTGTGAAGTTTCGGTTCAAGGCACAAACGTATGTATTAGCGGATTGGAACTGCCGCTGTCAAGTTATAAAAAAGGTAAAAAACCTTATTTAGAGAAAGATTTTTTAGATCGTCAGCTTGGAGCTTCGTCTGAAAAGAACCTGCAGATTTTGCTTGCGCATCATCCTGCATTTGCGCAGCAATATGCACAGTGGGGTGCAGATTTGACCGTATGCGGCCATAATCACGGGGGGCTTGTATGCATACCAGGTATTGGAAGCGTGATATCACCGCAGTTTGTGCCGTTTCCCAAATATGATGCAGGAGAATTTACAGTGGACGGCAAAAAGATCTATATTAGCCGGGGACTTGGCACACATACTTTTCATATTCGGGTATTTAACCGCGCGGAACTGGTTGTAATTGCAGTGAAACCGGAAACGTAGGCTATTTGAATGCCGTCACAAAGCGAGCATGGAGGAATGATATGGAATTGACCGTAAAATTGGAATCGTTTGAAGGTCCGTTAGATTTGCTGCTGCACTTACTTGAAAAAAACAAAGTGAATATTTATGATATTCCGATCGTGGAAATTACAAATCAATATATGGAATACATTCATGAAATGGAACGTCAGGATTTGGACATTATGAGCGAATTTATGGTTATGGCAGCCACTTTAATTGATATTAAAGCGAAAATGCTGCTGCCAAAAAAAGCGGCAGAGGATGAAGAAGAAGTGGATCCACGTGCGGAGCTGGTACAACAGCTGTTGGAGTACAAGCTGTATAAAAGTATTTCCTATGAATTAAAAGACCGCCAGCTGGATGCGGATCGTGTGATGTACAAAGCTCCTACGATACCCGACGAAGTATCGGAATATGTTCCTCCGCTTGATATGGACGAGCTGCTAAACGGTTTGACTTTGCATAAGCTCAATTCAATTTTTGAATCTGTCATGAAGCGGCAGATCGATAAGTTAGATCCGGTACGTTCTAAGTTTGGCCGTATTGAAAAAGAAGAGGTATCTTTGGAAGAAAAGGTTGTGATTTTAGAGCAGTATGCGGCTTTACATAAGCAATTCAGTTTTCGTGGGCTATTAGAACGCCAATCCAGTCGTGTTCAGGTCATTGTTACATTTTTGGCCATTTTGGAGCTGATGAAGACTGGCAAAATAGAAATTTTTCAAAAACAGGCATTTGACGATATCAGCATTACATCTCGTATTGCGGCAGCATAAAAACAGTACAAAAAAAACAGTAAAGTCGTATTTGCCCGTATGTAAAAGGAATGGTGAGATTTATGGAGCGAAAGGAGCCCGGAAGTGAAGCGTCGGCGTGTATCTTAGATTTGGAAAGCACAGAAGATTTGAAAAGCACAGAAGGTTTGGAAAATACAGAAGAATGGAAAGGAATTATAGAAGCCATTTTGTTTACTATGGGAGAATCCGTACCATTGGAAAAACTGGCAGGTGTGCTTGAGCTTGATAAAGAGAAGGCAAAAACAATTATCACGCAGATGATGTCTGATTATGAAGAGAAAAACCGTGGCATTCAAATCATTGAATTAGACGGTGCATATCAGATGTGTACAAAAAAACAGATGTATGAATATCTGATTAAAATTGCCCGTCAGCCAAAAAAGCAGGCGCTTACGGATGTATTGTTGGAAACACTGTCAATTATCGCCTATAAGCAGCCGGTGACTCGGATGGAGATTGAAAAGATTCGCGGCGTTTCCAGCGGACATGCGGTAAATAAGCTCGTCGAATATAATCTGGTCTGTGAGATTGGCAGGCTGGATGTGCCTGGCAGACCGTTACTGTTTGGAACAACAGAAGAGTTTCTGCGCAGTTTCGGTGTCAATTCTATTGAAGAGCTGCCGCAGCCTGAGCCGGAGCAGGTGGAGGAATTCAGGCAGGAAGCGGAAGAGGAACTGGAAATACGGATGAAAGTTTAGCGGCGCTTAACTGCAATAGGAATATAAAAGATACAGATTGCATAAGATGAAAGCAAATACAGTTTCGGAGCATTTCTGTAATATGAAGCGAGTACTCTGTTATCTGACTGCGATAATCATTACTTTTTTAAGTATTTTTACTCTGGATCTTCCAGTGCAGGCAAAACGTAAAAAAACAGCGGAGTTTGACAAAAGCCAGCTTTATGCCCGTTCAGCAGTATTAATGGACGCTGATTCCGGGCGGCTGTTAATAGAAAAAGATGCCGATCATCCAATGCCTATGGCAAGCACAACAAAGATTATGACCTGCATACTGACGCTGGAAAGTGCACAGATGGATGATCTTGTAACCGTATCGGCATATGCTGCAAAAATGCCGGAAGTAAAGCTTCATATTATGGAGGGCGAGCATTATAGACTCAAGGATCTTTTATATTCGCTCATGCTGGAATCCCACAACGATGCTGCAGTTGCAATCGCGGAGCATGTCGGCGGCAGTGTGGAAGGATTTGCACAGATGATGAATGAAAAAGCAAAATCGATTGGCTGCATGGACACTTTTTTTATTACGCCCAACGGGCTGGATGCTTCTGTGCAGGTGAAGGATTCGCAAGGCGCGGACAGTACAAAAGTGCATTCTACAACGGCCTCAGATTTAGCAGGAATTATGAGTTATTGTATCAGGCAGTCGCCGAAAAAAGAAGAATTTTTAAAGATTACACGTACGCAGAGTTATACGTTTCATAATTATGAGCAGGAAAAATCGCAAACTGCAGCGCCCGGCACACGGAGCTTTACATGTGTGAATCATAACGCATTTTTACATATGATGGATGGCGCTTTGACCGGAAAGACGGGGTTTACCGGAAATGCAGGATACTGCTATGTTGGAGCGCTTGAAAGCAACGGGCGTACGTTTGCGATTGCGCTGTTGGCGTGTGGCTGGCCGAATAACAAGACGTATAAATGGAAAGACGCCAGAAAACTCTTTCAGTATGGTATCGATCACTATGAGCAAAAGGATATTACAAACTATGATTATGTGCCGAATCCGATTCCGGTAGAACATGGAGCGGGAAAAGATCGTCTTTTGAAAACAAAGATGCAGCTGCAGCTTATGATAAAACAGCAGGAACAGAAAATGCTCCTGTCAGAATCCGATTCGGTACAGGTGCGGGCAGAGCTGCCAAAGCAACTGCAGGCGCCTGTGAAAAAGAATACAAAAGTCGGTTCTCTGAATTATTATGTCAATGGAGAGCTTGCGGCGCAGATGCCGATACTTGCAGCACAGGATATCAAAAAGCGGTCTTTGCGGTGGTATTTTATGCTCGTGCTTTCCAGGTATTTTTATCCATATTTTTAAATAAGGCATCCGTTTATATTATGAATGAAAGATAAAAAACAGGTTGACAATCTGATTCATTTGTGTATAATAGACTTAACAAGCAAATATAAAGCGAGGTAACACAGGCGTTACCAAGTGAGTATGTTACTGATGATAATAAGCAGGCAGAACTCAGATTGCATAGGATAATTCTATGCAGTTTGAGTTTTTTTGTGTTCAAAAGAAAAAATCCGGAGTTTTTCAAGATGCATGGTCTGCATAGAGAGGAGGGAACCATTGAAAATACGTCAGATATTAAATAATAATGTTGCCCTTGTAACGAAGGGCAGTAATGAAATGGTAGTATATTCCAAAGGAATCTCATTTCGCAAAAAGGCTGGCCAGTCAATCAATAAGGATGAGATTGAAAAGATCTACGTTTTGGATTCGCATGATAAGCTTGAACATTTTAGTTTTCTGCTTGCGCATACGGATGCGGAATACCTGAATATTGTAAATGATACGATCTCATTCGGTGAAACGCTTTTAAATCAAAAAGCAAACGATTATTTGTATCTGACCCTGTTAGATCATATTGATTTTGCTTTAAAAAGGGGACAGAAAGGACAATTTATTCATAGCCCGCTGGCGTGGGAAGTTAAGAAGTTTTACCCGGAACATTTTAAAATAGGACTTTATGCGCTGCAGCAGATGAGAGAACAGTTCCATGTGACATTTCCGGATGATGAGGCAGTATCGATTGCACTTCATTTTGTGAATTTACAGTCCAGTAAATCTCATCTGAAAGAAACGATAAAAGCTATGCAGACGCTAAAAGACATTTTGTCGATGATCCAATATCATTACCATATTTGTCTGGATGAAAACTCTTTGGACTATCTGCGTCTTGTGACGCATCTAAGATTTTTTATTGAGCGTCTGTTGACAGGGAGGGTCTATGAAGACCATGATGAGGAACTGAATAAACAGGTAAAAATGCTGTACCCGAAAACATATGAATGTATTTTAAAGATCCGGGTGTATGTAAGAGAAAATTTTCAGATAGAACTTAGTATGGATGAAGAGACCTATTTGATTTTGCATATCCACCGAGTGACAAACAGAGCAGGAAGCAAAGGAGGAAATCATGAAATATGAAACATTTAACCGCCAGATTATCGAGCTGGTCGGAGGAAAAGAAAATATCAGCGCAGTCGTTCACTGTATGACAAGACTGCGTTTTACATTACATGACAAAAGCAAAGCAAAGACAGAAGAAATTCAAAAAATGGACGGCGTGATCGATGTCGTAAGCAATGATGTGGCATATCAGATTATTATAGGCACTCATGTAGTGGAAGTTCATGAAGAACTGATAGCGATGCTGGGACTGAGCGGTGAAGCGTTGAAACAAAGTGATGCGCCAAAAGCAAAGAAAAATCCTTTCAAGGCGGCGCTTGATCTTGTATCAGAATCTATGACTCCGCTTCTGGAGCCGATTATAGCGGCAGGTATGCTTGCCGGACTCATGTCTTTGGTTTCTTTAACAGGGCTGATTTCTGCAGAGAGTCCGACTTATATGGTTCTGGATTCCATACGGGGCGCGGTTTTCTTTTTCCTGCCGATTTTTATGGCGATGTCATGTGCCTCCAGACTGAATGCCAGTCCATATTTGGCTGTGGCCCTGGCGGCTACGCTGCTGTCCACAGGCATCAACGGAGTGGAAGGGCTGAGCTTTTTAGGGATTAAGCTTCCAACGATTACGTATTCCAGTTCTTTCATTCCGATACTGCTGGCAGTATGGTTTATGGGATACGTACAGACATTTTTAAAAAAGATAATTCCAAATATGCTTCAGTATTTTCTTGTTCCGGTATTTACGCTTGTGATAACGCTGCCTGTAACATTGATGTTTTTTGGGCCGATTGGGACATGGATTGGGGAAGGAATCGGATGGTTTTGTGATCTGCTTGCAGGAAAGCTCGGAAACTGGAGCGTCGTTGCTTTTTATGCAGCGATTCAGCCGTTTTTAATTATGATGGGGGCAGGGAACTTTATTATGCCTGTGATTATGGCATTTCTTTCAGAAATGGGTTATGATCCGCTGTTTTTGGCAGCATGTACGATTTCCGATATCGCAGTTGGAGGGACAATGCTTGGCTATTTCCTTCGCGCAAAAAACGCAAAGCAGAAACAGCTGTTTGGTACGGTAAGCTTTAGCGCGATTCTCGGGTGTACAGAACCGGCTGTATTTGGCGCGTTTGTAAAATACCGGCGGCCGTTTGTCTGTGTTATGATTGGCGGCGGGCTTGGCGGATTGTTTGCAGGGCTGATGAATGTAAAAACATATACGATGGCATGGGGGCTTGCAGGTCTTCCGTCTTATATTGGACAAAATGATTTTAATAATTTTTATTATATGATCGCATCTGTAATTATTGGTTTTGCAGCGTCGACCGTTGCAGGATTTATCCTCTGTAAACCAAACCTGCTTCCAAAAGAGGAGGGGAGAACGGATGACGGAACAGAACAAAAAACGCTGAAAGAAAAAAAAGATGACGAAAGTATTCGTTCTGGTAAAGAGATGCTGTCCACACCGGCAAAAGGGGAAATCATTTCATTATCAGAAGTAAAAGACCAGGCATTTTCATCAGGGGCGCTTGGAAAAGGTGTTGGGATACGTCCGATTGAGCAGGAAGTTTATGCGCCTGCAGATGGTGTTATTACCTGTGTGTTTCCAACAAAACATGCAATCGGTATGCAAAGCGACAGCGGTGTGGAGATCTTGCTTCATATCGGAATCGATACGGTACAGCTGGACGGAAAACATTTTCAGGTAATGGTGGAGCAGGGACAGCATGTAAAACGTGGAGACCAATTAGCTCTTGTTAACTTTGCGGGTATTAGAGCAGACGGTTATGATGATACGATTATTGCAATCGTGACAAACACACAGGATTATCTGGATGTGATTCCATCTGTCGGATCGGCAAATTCTTTGGATGCGAATTGTATGAGTGTAATTATGGGGGAGCAGCATGAATCTAATCATTACAAAAAATTATGAGGAAATGAGCAAAATGGCAGCGGTTCGTCTGTTGTCAGCGATTGTGCAAGGAGTGGAAAAAAGAGTCAACATATCGATTACAGGAGGATCAACTCCTGTAGGAGCTTATGAATATGTGAGCAAATTTTTGAAACCTATGGATTTGCCCGGCGTGCATTATTATAATTTTGATGAGATTCCGGGAAAAGGCAAAGAAGGAGCGACGATAGCTTCTCTTCGGGAACTGTTTTTTAAGCCATGCAACATCGCAGAAAATCAGATAGAAAAATTTACGGTACAAAATTTCCGCACTTACGATCGAAAACTAAAAGAAGACGGGGGATTGGATTTGGTTTTCATGGGACTGGGAGAAGACGGGCATTTTTGCGGCAACATCGCGGGTTCTTTTGATGATTTTGGAATCGGATGCCATACGGTTAACAGCTATTTGAACAAGTGGCTTACCGGACTTATGGAAGAGGTTTGCCAGGGAAAAGAAAATATTCCGGATTATTTTGTAACATTTGGGCCAAAGACGGTGATGTGTGCAAAAAAACTGCTTCTGATTGTCAGCGGAGAAAAGAAGGCGGCAATATTGAAAAAAGCGCTGGAAGGGCCTGTAACTCCGGCGGTTCCGGCTTCCATACTTCGTCTGCATCCGGATATTACAGTAATTGCTGATGGGGCGTCAGCGTCTGAATTAAAGGAGGAAACGATTCATGGATAAACATTTTTTATGGGGAGGCAGCATTGCCGCCCATCAGTGCGAAGGGGCCTATGATGAAGACGGAAAGGGACTCGCCATTATGGACTATGTGACGGCCGGCAGTCATGAAAAGCCGCGGGAAATATGTAAGACAATAGAACAGGGGAAATGTTATCCGTCTCATACGGCGATAGATTTTTATCATCGTTATCAAGAAGATCTTGCATTATTTGCAGAAATGGGATTTCGTGCGCTGCGCATTTCTGTTGACTGGTCCAGAATTTATCCGATGGGCGACGAAGCAGAGCCAAATCAGGCAGGCGTCAGCCATTATATAAAGGTTATAGATGAACTGCGAAAACATCAGATAGAACCTATCGTAACCTTATGCCATTTTGAGATGCCATACCATCTTGTGCAGCAATATGGTTCCTGGACAAACCGTAAAATGATCGATTTTTATTTGAAATACTGCAAAACGATGTTTGAGGCATTGAAGGGAAAAGTGCATTACTGGTCTACGTTTAATGAACTTAACCATATAGATCCTGCAACAGAAGCCTCAGATATTTTTACGTATATGATTGCAGGCGTGAAATATTCCGAAATGGAGCATCCGGCGCAGACTTTAGCGCAGATTGGATATAATATGACTGCCGCCAGTGTAAAGGCGGTCCGTCTTGGCCATCAAACGGATCCGGATAATCAGATCGGATGTGTATTTGGTCTGCAGCCGGTGTACGCATATAACTGCAGGCCAGAGAATGCGCTGGGCGCGTTTCATGAAATGTACCGCGACTTTTATCAGCTGGATGGAATGTGCCGGGGCAGGTTTCCGGCTTATAAACAAAAAGAATACGAAAAGATGGGCATCGTATTAGAAGGATTAAAAGAAGATCAGGAAGATTTTGAAAAAGGAACGCTGGATTTTATAGGCGTAAATTATTATTCTTCCAGCGTTGGCCATTGCCAAGAAATGGAAGGGGACGAGACGTTATTTGGAGGCGTGCAAAATCCATATTTGGAGCAAAGTAAATGGGGCTGGTCGATTGATCCGAAAGGGCTTCGTTATTTATTAAACGCGGTATACCGGATGTACGCAAAGCCTCTGATTGTTACGGAAAATGGCCTGGGTGCAATGGACAGGCTGGAAGCAGATGGGACTATCCATGATGACTATCGCATGGATTATCTTGCAAAGCATCTGCAGCAGCTAAAACTGGCAGTTGAAGAAGACGGTGTAGAATGCTTCGGTTATCTGATGTGGGGGCCTGTCGATCTTGTGTCAGCTACGACCGGGGAAATGAAAAAAAGGTATGGGTTTATATATGTAGACAAAAACGACGATCAGACAGGAACGTTACAGCGGTATAAAAAAGATTCCTTTTATTGGTATCAAAAAGTAATTGCTTCGGATGGAGAAGAATTATCTGGAAAAGAATCGTCTGAACCGTTCTGACAGATATGAAAAAGAAAGCGGATTTCCGCTTTCTTTTTGTTTTATAGCTGTATGCGTCGCATATCATTACCCACTGTCTCCCTCAAAGTGAAATTTTTAACAAAATTCTATTGAATATTAAGTTGAAAAGCGTTACTATTATACTGACGAAATTTTTGAAAAGTTTCAAAATAGATGGAGGGCTAAAGAATGAGTAATAGTAATGATAACTCTGCAATGCAGCGAATTGCAAAGTTAGTCGACGAAAACAGCTTTATGGAAATTGGTTCGCTTGTTACGGCAAGAAGCACTGATTTCAATCTGGCGCAGACAGATACTCCTTCCGACGGTGTGATTACCGGCCATGGTCTTATCGATGGAAATCTGGTTTTTGTCTATAGCCAGGATGCGTCTGTGCTTGGCGGTACAGTCGGAGAGATGCACGCAAAAAAAATTGCGGGTATTTATGATATGGCAATAAAAATGGGCGCTCCGGTCATCGGTCTCATAGACTGTGCCGGGATCCGTCTGCAGGAATCGGTAGACGCACTGGAAGCATTCGGCGCCATTTACAGCAGACAGGCGGCAGCATCGGGAATGATTCCTCAGATCAGCGCAGTATTTGGTACATGCGGCGGCGGACTGGCAGTTGTTCCTGCTTTAAGTGACTTTACGTATGCGCAGGCCGATCAGGCGAAAATGTTTATCAATTCCCCGAATGCCATCGACGGCAACCGCATAGACAAATGCGACACATCGGCAGCCGCATTTCAGAGTGCAGAGACGGGAACGATTGACGGTATCGGTACGGAAGATGAAATTCTTGCCAGGATCCGGCAGCTTGTATGCATTTTGCCAGCCAATCATGCAGAGGGCGGATGTGCAGAAGAATGTATCGATGATTTAAATCGCGCCTGTCAAAATCTGGATACGATGAAGGGTGATCCTAGATTTGTACTGAGTGAGATTTCTGACCAGCATATCTTTATCGAAGCAAAAGCGGATTATGCGAAGGAAATGACGTGTGGATTTATAAAGTTAAACGGTATGACGGTTGGCGCGGTAGCGAATTGTACGGAAATTTATGATGCAGAAGGCAAAAAAACAGAAGAATTTGATGCAGCGCTTTCTGCAAGAGGCTGCAATAAAGCCGCAGAGTTTGTAACATTTTGTGACGCTTTTGATATTCCTGTGATTACGTTCACGAATGCAAAAGGATTTCGCGCAACAATGTGTTCGGAAAAGAATCTTGCAAAAGCGGTTGGGCGCCTGACAAGTGCATTCGCAAATGCGACTGTGCCAAAAGTGAACCTGATTATGGACAAGGCTTATGGAAGCGCTTATACGATTATGAATTCCAAATCTCTTGGCGCAGATCTTGTATATGCGTGGCCGGATGCAAAGACAGGAATGATGGATGCCAAACTGGCAGCTAAGATTATGTATGCAAATGAGTCTGGTTCTGTGATTGAAGAAAAGGCAGCAGAATATGAAGCGCTGCAGGGCAGCGTGAAGGCTGCGGCAGCCCGGGGGTATGTAGACCGTATCATTGACTATCCGGATACGAGAAAGTATTTGATCGCGGCAGTTGAGATGCTGTATACAAAACGGGTGGACCAGCCGAATAAGAAACATGGTACAAAGTAGAAAGGTGACGGATATCATATGAAGAAAAAATTATGTCTGATCGTCAGTATGTGTTTGCTTTTGCTTGGCCTTTCTGCCTGCGGGGAAGATCCGAAAAAAATGGATTATAACGGCAAGTCTTATGACGATCTTAAGTCTACGAGCGAGAATCTTGCTTCCGGCCTGCCGGAATTTACGGACCAGCAGATTGACGAAGGGATTGCATACTACGAGCAGTATGGCGATACGGTCATCGTAGGGCTGATGAAGCAGTGGAAGGAAATCAAGGCGGATGTCGGTGATTTTGTGAAGCTCGGCGAGCTTTCTGTTGATAAATCAGGAAAGACATTAACGACCTCACAGCTGATGGATTTTACAGGGCGTGATCTGACGCTGACCTGTGTATATAATTATCTGGATATGCAGATTACAAGCGTAACGCTGGATGAAAATTATTCTCTTGGCGAGAAGATGCAAAAAGCAGCAATGAATACGCTGATGGGACTTGGAACGGTATTTTTAATTCTGATTCTGATCAGTCTGGTTATTTATGGCTTTAAAATAATCCCATATCTGGAGAAAAAAGCAAAAGACAAAAATGCTCCGGCACAAGAGCCTGTGCAGTCTCAGGTTCCTGCGCCTGTGATGCAGGCAGAGCAGATAGATGCGCAGCAGGATGATCTGGAGCTGATCGCAGTCATTACGGCAGCAATCGCAGCAGCAGAAGGGACGCTTGCAGCAGACGGCTTTGTCGTACGCTCGATTAAGAGAAGAAAATAGAGATGATTTTAGCATATAACAGGAGGAAATAAAATGAAAAGCTATACAATTACCGTTAATGGAAATGTTTATGACGTTACCGTAGAAGAGACAGGCGCTTCCCAGGCTGCGCCAATGACAGCGGCGGCTCCGGCGCCAAGAGCAGCATCCCCGGCTCCTGCAGCGGCGGCTCCAAAAGCATCCGGCGCGGCAGGCAGCATCAAGATTGAAGCAGGTGCGGCAGGCAAGGTATTTAAGCTGGAATCTGCAGTTGGCAAGCAGGTGAAAAAAGGAGATCCGATTCTTGTATTGGAAATTATGAAAATGGAGACGCCGGTAGTTGCACCGCAGGACGGCACAGTAGCAAGCATAGAAGTAGCTGTTGGTGATACGGTAGAATCAGGCGCTTTACTGGCTACCATGAATTAATGAGCAAAGGATATTAGGAGGACAAATATGCTTAGTTACGTTGGAGAGACAATGAGTAACCTCCTGCACCAGACAGCATTTTTTAACCTGACATGGGGCAATTACCTGATGATTTTGGTTGCCTGTGTATTTTTATATCTTGCAATTGCAAAAGGCTATGAACCATTATTGCTTGTGCCGATTGCATTTGGAATGCTGCTTGTAAATATTTATCCGGATATTATGGCGAGTCCGGAAGAAACAAGCAATGGTGTTGGCGGATTACTGTATTATTTTTATACATTAGATGAATGGTCGATCCTTCCGTCACTGATCTTTTTAGGTGTCGGGGCGATGACAGATTTTGGGCCGTTAATTGCCAATCCAATCAGCTTTTTGATGGGTGCGGCGGCGCAGTTTGGTATTTACATGGCTTATTTTATGGCTATTTTTATGGGCTTTAACGATAAGGCTGCAGCAGCCATTTCCATTATTGGCGGCGCCGATGGGCCGACTTCGATTTTCCTGGCAGGAAAACTCGGGCAGGCAGCGCTGATGGGCCCGATTGCGGTGGCAGCTTATTCTTATATGTCTTTGGTGCCGGTGATTCAGCCGCCGATTATGAAAGCTCTCACGACAAAAAAAGAACGCCAGATCAAGATGCAGAATCTTCGTCCGGTGTCCAAGCTGGAGAAGATCTTATTCCCGATTGTTGTTACGATTATTGTCTGCTTACTGCTTCCGACAACGGCTCCTCTTGTAGGAATGCTGATGCTCGGTAACCTGTTCCGTGAGTCCGGTGTTGTCAGACAGCTGACAGATACGGCATCTAATGCGTTGATGTATATCGTAGTTATTTTGCTTGGAACATCAGTAGGCGCGTCTACAAGCGCTGAAGCGTTTTTAAATTTCAGTACGTTAAAGATCGTAGCTCTTGGCTTGATTGCGTTTGCATTTGGTACAGCAGCGGGTGTGTTGCTCGGAAAGCTTCTTTGCGTGCTTACACATGGCAAGATCAATCCGTTGATTGGTTCTGCGGGCGTATCCGCGGTTCCTATGGCGGCGCGTGTATCTCAGAAGGTAGGAGCTGAAGAAGATCCGACCAACTTCTTACTGATGCACGCAATGGGGCCAAACGTTGCAGGCGTTATTGGCACTGCCGTAGCAGCCGGAACCTTTATGGCAATCTTTGGTATATAACAGGGAGGAATGAAAAAAGATGGCAGAAGTTACTAAAAAACCGTTGAAGATTACGGAAACTATATTACGTGACGCGCACCAGTCTCTGATCGCTACTAGAATGACAACCGAGCAAATGCTCCCGATCGTTGATAAAATGGATCAGGTTGGCTTTCATGCGGTAGAATGCTGGGGCGGAGCTACGTTTGACGCGTCTCTTCGTTTTTTGAAAGAAGATCCGTGGGACAGACTGCGCAAATTAAAAGCAGGATTTAAAAATACGAAGCTGCAGATGTTATTTCGCGGCCAGAATATTTTAGGCTATCGTCCATATGCAGATGATGTAGTAGAATACTTTGTACAAAAATCGATTGCAAACGGCATTGATATTATTCGAATTTTTGACTGTCTGAATGACCTTCGCAACCTCCAGACGGCAGTTACTGCATGTAATAAAGAAAAAGGACATGCACAGGTAGCGTTATCTTATACACTGGGAGACGCTTATACGCTGGAATACTGGACAGATATGGCAAAGAAAATCGAAGAAATGGGTGCGGATTCGATTTGTATTAAAGATATGGCAGGACTTTTGGTGCCGCAGGAAGCAGATACGCTTGTACGCGTATTAAAATCTTCTACAAGCCTTCCGATTGAGCTGCATACACATTATACATCCGGTGTAGCTTCCATGACATATATGAAAGCAGTAGAAGCCGGGTGCGATATTGTGGACACGGCAATGTCTCCATTTGCACTCGGCACGTCGCAGCCGGCGACAGAGGTTATGGTAGAAGCGTTCAAAGGCTCTGTATATGATACCGGACTTGACCAGAATTTGTTAGCGGAAATTGCTGATTATTTCCGCCCGATGCGGGAAGAAGCGCTGGAAAGCGGCCTGATGAATCCGAAAGTGCTTGGCGTTAATATCAAGACATTGTTATACCAGGTGCCAGGCGGTATGTTATCGAACCTGATTTCCCAATTAAAGGAGCAGGGGAAGGAAGATAAATATGAAGAAGTGCTTGCAGAAGTGCCGCGTGTGCGTAAAGACCTGGGTGAACCGCCGCTTGTAACTCCGTCTTCCCAGATCGTAGGGACACAGGCTGTGTTTAACGTATTGATGGGCGAACGATACAAAGTCGCTACCAAAGAAACGAAGGACGTGCTGCTTGGAAAATACGGACAGACAGTAAAGCCGTTTAATCCGGAAATCGTAGACAAGGTGCTTGGAGAAGATAAGAAAAATGCCATTACCTGCCGCCCGGCGGATTTGCTGGAACCGGAATTGGCTAAGATTGAAGCTGAGATGAAGCAGTGGAAGCAGCAGGACGAAGATGTGTTGTCCTATGCACTGTTCCCACAGGTTGCAACTGAATTTTTTAAATACCGTGAAGCACAGCAGAAAAAAGTAGACGCTTCTGTAGCTGATACAAAAAACGGAGCTTATCCGGTTTAATAACAGGGAAGAGTTACAGTGGCGCTATAGGTGCAAAGTCGTTCGGGAATCCGTTAAGTTAATGACATTGGGTGTGAACTGTAACAAAAAAGGCGCTGTGAACAGCGTTTGCAGCGCCTTTCATAAAATGAGATTTGACTTTACACTCGATCATGGAGGTATTTATGAAAAAGAAGACTCTGAAAAAGAAGACTCTGCTGCGCAGCATCGTGTTTACTTTTTTATGCTGTATGATGATTCTGGGTTTTCAGACGAATGTAAAAGCAGAAACGGGGAATTACTATCTGAAAGTAAATAAGGGAACGAATGTAGTAACTGTATATACGCATGACGATAAGCCTTACACAGCATTTGTATGTTCAGCCGGATATGCAACGCCGGTAGGGACTTTTTATACAATGAATAAATATACCTGGTGGATATTGGATGGCCCAAGTTACGGACAGTATTGTACGAGAATTACCGGTTCCATCCTGTTTCATTCTGTCTGGTATTTTCAGCAAAATAAAACAACGCAGTCTTATGTACAGTACAATAAGCTCGGGTCGCTTGCTTCTCATGGCTGTGTACGTATAACGACGGCTGCGGCAAAGTGGATTTACGATAATTGCCCGCTGCGGACAAAGGTCATTATATTTAATGGAAATTCCGGTGATGATCCTCTTGGCAAGCCGGCTTCCATTAAAGTAAGTTCATCGGTACGTATGGGATGGGATCCTACAGATCCGGATCCAAACAATACATATGCAACCAAAAATACACAGCCAAAGATTACCGTAAAGAGTACAAATGTAAAAGCGCAGTATAACGGTACATTTACCCCGGTGGAGATGAAAGCTTATGATTCGGCAGGCAATGAGCTGAGTCAGGCATGGATACGTACTTCCGGTACGGTTAATACAAAAAAAATGGGGAGTTATCCTGTGACTTATTCACTGACGGATTCTTTTGGCAGAGATGCATCCGTAACGGTGACTTATACGGTAGGAGATGCCAGCAAAGCGACCATTTCAGGGGTACGCAAGGAGATTACAAAAGAGTATAAATCTACCGTTAATCTCCGGTCCAAAGTTACAGCGAAAAATTCTATGGGAACCGTGTTGACCGATAAGATTGTAACGAAAGTACGCAAGCCGGGAACAAAGGAATATAAAGGTGTGCGTGCGGAAACTTTAAAGCTGAATCATACCGGAACTTATCGGATTATGTATTATCTGAAAAATCCGACAAATAAACTCGTAACAGAAGAATATATGAAGATTATCGTGAAAGATACGAAAAAACCGGTAATCAAAAGCAAGGATAATTTCGAAACGATTGAGCTTGCGGCGGGGACATCTTCGATAAATTATAAAAAGCTGATCTCTGGCGTGACAGCCAAGCTTACGTCAGGAAAAAATATGACATCGAAGATCAGCATTAAGGTGACAGATCCGGATGGAAAAGTAAAGACGGTTTCTCAAAATGGCGCTTATAAGCTTACGGGCGCAGGGACATATACCGTAAGATATTATTGCTCTAATCCTGAAAAAAGTTTAAAAACAGGCAAGTATCTTGTTGCGGAAAAGAAGAGAAAGCTTATGGTGGCAGAAAAGGAACCGCAAGAACCGACAACGCCGACAGATCCGGTAACCCCGACGGATCCAACGGATCCAACAACACCGCAAGATCCAACGACCCCGACAGATCCGGTAACCCCGACGGATCCAACGGATCCAACAACACCGCAAGATCCAACGACCCCGACAGATCCGGTAACTCCAACAGATCCAGCAAATCCGTTAAACCCGACAGATCCATCTCAGACAGGTCAGCCATCAGTAACACAGCCAACCATAGTGTCGGTTATGAATACGATTATAGCTCCTGCAGATGATATTCGGACGGCCGGTACGTTGGTTAAGCCGCTGGAAAATGTTTCTGTGCAGACCGTTACCGTTATGTCTGACGGCACGCAGCAAGTCTCAAAAACAGCTGACGGCATTCAATATAAAGTGACTTATCAGATGAATGCCACTGTTGTTGAGACAGACTTGATGTTGCCGGAAGGCATGGATCTTGTCATTGCAGATACGGGTATTTATAAGATTACCTATACTTATACCGATGCACTGGGCAATACAACGCAGTATGTAAGGACAATTACAGCCGCAGCAGCTCCGGCCGCTGCCGGGGTATAGGCAAAAAGAAATGGGAAATACAAATGAACTGACCAACCGGATGAATGAACGTTACAGCACAATGAGTAAAGGTCAGAAGCTTTTGGCAGCCTATATTACAGACAATTATGATAAAGCAGTATTTTTAACAGCGGCAAAATTGGGAGAAGTTGTCGGTGTGAGCGAATCAACAGTTGTGCGGTTTGCCGCACAACTGGGATACAAAGGATATCCGCAGTTTCAAAAAGCATTAGAAGAAATGGTTCGCTCAAAACTGGACGCTGTTTCCAGAATAGAAGTTACTTTTGGCAGAATCAGTCGTTCCAGAGTATTGGAATCTGTGTTAAAAGCAGATATTGAAAAGATCAATGGGACATTGCATACCATTGATCAGAATGTATTTGAACTGGCTGTGGATACGATTTTAACCGCCAGGCGGATCTATATCATTGGTATCCGCAGCTGTGCACCGCTTGCTGCATTTTTGTCCTTTTATTTGAATTATATTTTCGATCATGTGACACTGCTGCATACAAACAGTTCCAGTGAGCTGTTTGAACAAATGGTACGCATATCCAAAGAAGATGTCATTATTGGCATCAGTTTTCCGAGATATTCTCTTCGCACATTAAAAGCGCTGGAATTTGCGAATCACCGAAATGCAAAAGTAATTACGTTGACAGACAGCGTGCATTCTCCAATGAATCTTTATTCTTCCTGCAACCTGATTGCAGAGAGTGATATGGCGTCTATTGTAGATTCTCTTGTGGCGCCTTTAAGTGTCATTAATGCGCTGATCGTGGCGTTATGTATGCGCAGGCAGGATGAGGTGGCAAATACGCTTGAATCGTTAGAGCAGATATGGGAAGAT
>CAJUBQ010000039.1 GCA_910584595.1 uncultured Eubacterium sp. | reverse complement strand
TCTCCGCAAAGTGGGGAGTGCAGATCGCGGGAATGATTTTTCAAACACGCTCTAACATTCTTCCAACGTCGCAAGCAGACCAAACAGCTCCCCTCTCCCGGCTGATTTTCTTATGCTTTACGTTAGAAGAAAATTGAAAACAAGATTTAACAAAGTATTTCAGGTTTATTGCTGTAGGGCTAATAAAAACAGCTGGGAGAATATTAGTCATCTGATAAAACGTTACATTTAAAAATTCGATGTTATGCTTCTCAAAAACAGCTGGGAGAGAGGATTTACCTGGTCTGTCTGTGGCTTTGGAAGAATGTTAGAAGCTCTTGGTATTCTGCATGAAAACCAGGGGCGAAGCCAAGCATCACCTTTAGCTTCCAGCGTTTAGCTGGGGCGAACTAGGTGATGCGACCGTTCGGTTGCCATAATGTAAATGCAGAATACTTAGAGATTCTTACATTCTGGAATAGCATGCCCCGTTTTATCGGGTACGGTCACAGACAGACCAAGCAAATCCTCTCTCCCAGCGTCCGAGAAGCCAAACTACAACACAGGATCTAAGCTCTAATCTGCTACCTTAAATGTAATGTTTCCAGCACCCGTTCATCTTCATCCGATGCAATAAAATCTACCGTCCCATCTTCACGTACCGGCCCAAATCTGCGGACGCCATGGAAATATTGGGTGTCTGTTTTTTTCGGGGATTCGTTTGCGTATTGTTGCGAAGGCTTTATTACAAACTGTCCTTTTTTATCTATAATTCCCCACTGGCCGCCCTTTCCATAGAACATCTGTACAGTGCCGGAATCTTCTGTGAACGGTTCTATTTCAGCGTTTGTCAATACGGATGCAAAACCGTTGGAAAAATCTGTGACAAGCGCATATTCACAAGGAATAATGAGCTCACCCTGTTCATCTAAAAATCCCATCTGTCCGGTCTCCATATTTCTGACTCCCATCAGACCGTCTACATAAAAATTCCCGCTCTCTCCGGCGCGCAGCCCTGTCAACGCTTTGATCTGCTTAAAATTTTCATCATAAAAATAAATTTCATACTTATGCTGGTCTGCGATCATATATCCCATAGGCACTTTTGTAATCATTCCCCATGTACTATTGGCATCAAAGCTAAGTACAGGATGATACAAATCTGTATGCTTAGAAACGTGCACCATACGGTCATATTCAAATATCAGATAATCTCCGGCAGAATAAAGCAGGTTATCCCATCGGCGAACCGAATATGACGAGGCATGATCCAGGCGTTCAAAATAATGTTTTTGTGTATTTGGATCTGTTTGTTTGTGTCCGTAGTCGTCTTTTACCTGCCTGCCCTGTGTCAGCACATTTGCCCAGAGATATTTGCCTGTTATCAGGTCCTGTACCAGCTCGTACTGCCTGCCGTCTTTTTCATAATAAAGTTCCGGTTCTTCGTTTGTGTCCTCTATATTTTTTGTTTGCTCAAGATCGTTGATCTGTGCAGGTTTTGAAGGTATCTGATGTATATTCTCTGCTGTAAACGGATACCATACCGCATCCGTTTTTGAACGATGCTGTTCCAGACAAGCAGTAAATTCCTGTGCGGTAACCGGTTTTTGCTCTGCCTGATAAGTAACTGTTTTCATATCATCAGACGTTTCACTGCATGCAAGTATATGCATCTCGTATCCTTTTTCCCGAAAACGGATCGTTCCGATTCCTTCATCTGGTCTGGCAAGGCTGATATATACAAACGTGCCATCTGTCTTAAGCTGCGTAAACATCTTATAATTTGCAGGATAACCGTATACTTTCCCATCTTCTGACCGTAAAATCAAATAACCTCCTAAGTCTAATCCTACATCTACGATATGCAACAGCGCTTCATTTTCACCGTCACTATCCAAATCAATGACCGCAAATCTCTCAATCTGCGCATAACTGCTGCCGGGATTGAATATATCTAAAATATCAGTAAAATTCATACGTTCTGCTGCATCTGCACCTTCTGCATAATAAAAGAACGGTTCTTTATCCGTTAAAACGTTCTTCAAATCATCAGCAACATTTTGTATGCCTGCCTGCTGATTTCCCGTCTGCTCCGCTGAATGATTTTGCGCAGGTTCGGTAACATCTTTTTGCTCTTGTTTAAGCTGTGTTTGATCTATCTTTTGATTTTCTGCAATTTCTTTCGAAATATTCGTCGTACCGCCTTCGGTTTTGTGCACTCTTGCATCAGAGATGGCTGCGCATCCGCTGACTGCCAGCGCTGCCAATATAGAAAAGACTGCCGCTGACACTCCTTTTTTTCGATACTTTCCAATTAATTTTAATCTCTCTTTCAGCTGTAGTTTTTCTTCGCACAAAGCCACCGTTTCTATATTTCTGCCAGCAGAAGACATTCCTGCTATGTCCAGCAACATCTGGCCATACCGACGCCGTTCGTCTGCGTTCATATGCGCAATCACCGCCTCATCGCATGACAATTCACAGCAGCAATCAATTTCCCGCCGTATCAGATACATCATTGGATGAAACCAATACAAACTCATGACTATCCGGACAAACCATTTATAAACTAAATCATAACGCTTTGCATGTGCTAATTCATGTAACATAATATCTTTCAACATCTCTTTTTCTACGATACATTCCGGCAGGAGAATGATCGGATGGCGAATGCCAAACAGCATAGGTGTGCTTATGCCGCTGCATCGTGCCAGACCTACACGCCCCTCAGGTTCCAGCTGACGCAAAATGCCTAACGCCTGCGTATCAGCCTCCTTACATAAACGACGCATTCTGCGGGAAAAACGCACACCTGTCAAAATATGCCAGCCTAAGCATACCACTACGCCAACTCCCCATATCACAAGCAGAAACAAATACAAATTCCATACGTTTTCTGACTTTGTTTGATTTGTCGTATCTGACACGCCATCCATAGTTTTTTCTTTTGACGATACAGCTGTCGTTAGCTTTTGCTCTGAATCCATAATGTTTTGCTTATCCCATACAGCATCTATATGGTAATCTCTTGTATTTTGTTCAGGAACAGCCGGTATCGTAACCGTTACGCCAACCGGGATACATAGACGCAGCAGCGCCAGCAGCCACAAATAATATATTACCGAACGGCTCACCAGCCTTTGGGGAATCTTTCGCATCAAAATCAACAGTATCGCCGGCAATGAGCCAAAAAGACTCATCTGTAAAAGCCCAAATAAAAAATCCTGCATTTACTTTTCCTCCTCCCACAAACCGGAAAACATTTCCTGCAGTTCCTCCAAATCATGCTGTTTCAGCTGTTCCGTTCGAACCAACGTTGCTGTCAACGCCTTGGCGCTTCCGGCGTAAAGTCTGTCGATAAGTTTTTTTATACGATAGCTTCCCAGTTCTTCTTTTCCGACTAGCGGACGATAATAGTATACTTCTCGCTTTTCCTGTGCAACGGCGCCTTTCTGACACAACCGTCTTAAAAGCGTTTTTATCGTATCCCCATTGCGTCCGGAAAGGGCGGCTTTGATCTGTGCCAGGGTCATTGGCGCTTCCGTTTCCCACAAGACCTGCATGACTTCTAATTCGGTATCTGTAATTTTTTCTTTCGCTTCTGACATATTTTCTCTCCTTCCTTAAAATGCAGGTTACAGTTGTACCTCACAGTATAGGATACAACTGTAACCTGCATTTGTCAACAGCCATTGCATTGACATACAAAATCATGTTTACTTTTTCGCTTTTACGGTATACGATAGCATTAGGAACGTTATGTAGAAAGAATTAGCTGCAAATGCAAGGAAATATAACATGGAAATTCTGCTTTTTATAGTCAACCAACGGTTGAATTGACAACATTCTACCGTCAGTTCCTTTTTTTACGAAATATGTCAGGTATAATGTCTATAAAGGAGGCAATATGAATCAAGAAGCAATTGGAAAATTTATTGCTGCCTGCCGTAAGGAAAAAAATCTTACGCAGATGCAGCTGGCAGAAAAACTTAACATTACGAATCGGGCAGTTTCAAAATGGGAAACGGGAAAGAGTTGTCCGGATGTATCCATAATGATGAAATTATGTGATATTTTGGGAATTACCGTAAATGAACTGCTGTCAGCAGAAAGGATTTCTATGGAAAATTATCAAAAAAAAGCAGAAGAAAATCTAATGGAATTAAAACGCAAAAAAGATCAGGCTCAAAAAAGCTTATTAAGAACCGAGCTTATATGGTTGGTCATCGCATTATTGTTAAGCCCGCTTCATTTCGCTGTCAACTACTATTTTCCTGAAAACAGCGGAACCGGAGTTGGCCTGCTCATTGCTATTGCCGGTCTGATATTGTTTGTCGTTTATTTCGTAAAATATTATGAAATCAAACTCAAATAAATATCTGGCCCATAAAGCACAAAATCGTCCAGCCATACATATATGGCCGGACGATTTTGCTATTGTCTAAACAATACTTGCCAATGAGCAAATGAAATCATTAGTAATACAGAGGATGAAATGTTCTTTCGTATTCCCTGCACTTCTTTTCCAATAACTCAAAGTCATTTGTTCTTTTTGCCAATGGTGTGGAATCCTTATTTCTCCTTTTATGATGATAGACTATCTCTGCATTTTTTCTGATTCGATTTCTTTGCCTGTTGATTTCACGGCTTTCAGCCTGCAAAAGAAATTTATAGTGTGGATCTTTTTCAGCATTGATATCTAATTCAATCAATTGTTCTTTCGGAACCGGAATCATATTATTTATGTTAATAACCGCATAGTCTTTTATTTTGATAAAATCTACACTTTCTTTCATTTTCTTGTGTTTGGTCTTAAACGAAGACAATGGTGCGAAATAAGATAATCCGTTAATTTCTATAACAGTACCTATGTATTTTCGTCCGAACGATCTACCTTCGTGTAAAAATAAATGTTCCTGGTATTGGCTCAAGTATTTTATGTAGGCATCTTTCACACCATATATTTTAATATGGTTTTTCATAAAACTCCTTTGTCTGTTGACAGAAAAGGCAGAGACTTAAGTAGTCCCTGCCATCTGTTAACTCGCTCACTTAAGGGCTGTGCATCACCCGCTCATAACTCGCTCATTTATAAGGCTGTGCATCACCTGCTATATATAGTATACACTATTTCTGATTAATTACAACTTATTTTATAAAATTTTGCTATTGTCTAAACGTGTGAACCCGGACAGCCATGCTTATCCTCTCCGCAAGAATGTCCGCCGCAGCTTCCGCCATGCTCATGCTCATGATGGCTGCATTGTACATCCGGATTAAAATTCAGCTGGTCTTCTAAAAGCGCTTTTACTGCCTCGTCAGCGCTGCCAGATACTCCGCCATAAAGCTTAATTCCTGCATCTGCAAGAGCCATCTGCGCACCGCCGCCTATCCCGCCGCAGATCAGAGTATCTACTCCGTTCTCGGTAAGAAATCCAGCCAGAGCGCCATGTCCGCTGCCTTGCGTGTCTACGGTCTGTTCTTTTACAATTTCTTTTCCTTCAATATCATAAAATTTAAACTGCTCTGTGTGGCCAAAATGCTGGAAAATATTTCCATTCTCATACGTAACTGCAATTCTTCTCATTCTTTACTCCTTTCTGTAACTGCAATATCATATGGCAATCATCTCACATGAATAACCATATATTAATATAAAAACATTTTACTGCGTCTGTATTCCAATGTCAATCACTCTGTATGAATATTAACATCTACATTATGAAAAGTGTTACTTTTCACGGGGTGGGGCAAGTAATAAAGCAACAGTTTTGACAAAGTGTTGTGTACTGGCTATGCGGACGCCGGATGGAAGGCGTTGGCCTGTCTGTTTGTGACTTTTCCAGAATGTAACACTATATGTAAATTGTTGTATTTTCTCTTAAGTTCGTACCTATGGGGCCGATTCCAACATCCGGTGTCCGGGAGGCCAAAAAGCAACACTTTGTCAAAACTGTTGCTTTGTTACTTGTCCACCCTCGTGAATAGCAACTGAAATACAGCAATCGTTCTATGGATGATCTGAACGATTGCAAAATACAAGCTGCAAAATCCGCTCTGTCGCATGTCCGTCACACGCTGCCATAAATCTTTCCCGGAACTTTCTGACACATTCACGGTCAAAGTTATGCTCTATGTTTTGAATATAATGTATAATCTCTTCATTTGTGCGCACAACCGGCCCTGGCGCCAAATCATAATACGGATAATAAAAACCTCGCCAGTCAAAATAATCTTCCAGATCATAGGCATAAAAAAGCATTGGACGCTCAAATAAAGAATACTCAAAAATTAACGAGGAATAATCTGAAATGCAGATATCACTCACACAAAGCAATTCATCAATCGGCATCTCATTGGTCACATCTTTCGCAAAATCTGTACAATCTGCCGGGATCTTTGGAGGATGCTTCACAAACGGATGGTGTTTGAAAATCAATACATATTCGTTTCCAAGCGTCTGTTTCAGCTTTAATATATCCAGACAGTCCGGCGACGATGCATCTGATGCATGTCCGCGAAACGTCGGCGCGTACAAAATGACCTTTTTAGATTGTGCAAATGGCACACATTCATAAAAATGCTCTCTGGCATGCTTTAAGAACTTTGTTTGAAAAAATACATCGGTACGGCTGACCCCGGTTGCTTTCATGCATTCCATATGATCCTGCAAAAGCATTGCTTCTTCATATGCCCATGCAATCTCTGGGCTGCTTAATGTCACATAAGTCGTATTGCCATAATATGGATACTTCTTTAATTCCTCCGCTGTCTCGCCATATTTTAACTCCGCTGTACTGAACCCAAACTTTTTAAATGCCCCGCACGCATGCCAGGTCTGCGTCAGCACCGTTTCCTTACGCATTGGAACGCTCCCGATCACATTGCATCCTTCGTTTAAAAATACATAACCCGCATTTGACATATCTTTTAACATTGCCGTACAGCGTCTTAGATATTCTATCTTGCCTGAAAAACCGCTTCGTAAATAATGGGTATGAATACAATACTTTTCCTGCTTTTTTAATTTTGCATATAATAATCGAAAGCTATCTGAAACTGCCGGTTCCCGTACTTCCACAAACAATACCTTATCTTTTTGAACCGGCCTTTTCGCATACAAACAGTAAATCCCCCGAAACCAGACATGAAATGTAATAAATTTTACAATATGTGAACTTACAGACTTTAAACATTTCCAAACGCTGATTTGTTTTAATCTGCTCCTATGTTCGAAAACACTGTTTTGTTTTAACATATTTCTTTGTTTTAACATGTTTCTTTGTTTTAACTTATTTTTCTGTTTTAATTTATTCATCCCAGATCATAACCGTCTTTCCCATTAATTTATGGATATCCGCTTCAAACGCATTACGGATATCTTTAATATCTCTGACAACAAATTCTTCCCCTACAATATTTTCCAAATAGGAAAGTATGTGCGGATGCATCTGATACAGTTCCATCAGCCCTTCAAAATCTGAGCGTCCGCTGCGGCTGCTCCCGACAATACGCAATCCCTTTTCCAAAATCATACGCGTATCTAACGGCACCGGTTCCTCAGACACTCCCAGCAGTCCAATCGTGCCCTCCGGCCGAATATAGTCAATGATCTGATTGATCGCATACTGCGCAGCCTGTCCGCCAACACACTCCAGCGCATGGTCAAATGTGAAATCCTCTTTTAATTGTGACGTAAGCAATACTTCATCCGCAAATGTAAAGTAACTGAGCTTTTCCTCATGAACTCCCACAACGTACAATTTCGTCTGCGGGCATAAGTAATGAATCAGCAGCGCCGTAATATATCCCAGATTTCCATCTCCCCATACTGCCGTCTCGTTCCTGCGCGTATGTGCTGTACGAAGCCATCGCTGCAGCGCATGGTAACTAACACTCACCAGCTCCGTAAACGCCGCCACCATTGGATTCACCTGATCCGAAAGCAAAATGATCCGGTCAGCCGTAGTCTGCACATATTCCTGTAAAAAACCATCCATTCCGCTGGCACGAAACCGTGAGCTGCGCAAATAATTTTCCGCAATCACAGAATCTTCTTCCAACGGCAGATTCGGAATCATAACGACCCGGTCTCCAATCTGAAACTGACCGGACGGATCATAAATGACGCTGCCAATTGCTTCATGAATCAGCGCCATCGGCAGCTTCACACGCAAAACCTCATCCGGACGCGTCCCCTGATAATACCTTTGATCCGCATGGCAAATCGACAAATGCGTCGGCCGGACAAGTATATGGCGATCATCCAGTTCCATTTCTTTAAAAACTACTTCAAACTGTCTGGGACGCTTTAACTGATAAACTGTATTTAACATAATACATCTCTCCTGGTCCAAATATTGCGGACTCATACTTTTTTCTCAATAACTGCAATCCTTAAACACCCTTTATGTTTAATATAAAATTAATCTTTCTCAGTAAATTAAAGATTCCGCAACCTTTAGGTCATACGGATACGTAATTTTTATATTAGACACTTCGCCTTGCACCAAACGCACCTCTTCCCCTTTGATTACAAAGATCTTGCATGCGTCTGTCAATATCTCTTTTTCCTGCGCTGTCAGAGATTCATAGACTCTTTTCAGCTTTTTGGCCTTAAAAGACTGCGGCGTCTGTCCCTGGTACATGATGGAACGATCCGGAATGTCTGAGATGATGTTGTGCGAGACACTTTGTACAATTGTATCGGTAGCGGGAATGACAGTATCGCAGGCGCCAAATTCCTTTGCCGCCTGAATATTTTCTTCTAATATCCTGTGTGTGACAAATGGCCGCACCGAATCGTGTGTAACAATAACCGTTTCTTCGTCTAACAATTCCTGCCGATCTAAGTAGCGGATTGCGTTCATGATCGTTTCATTTCTCGTGTCTCCGCCTTCTAATACAATCACACGATCTTTTTGCGGAATATATTTTTGGATCAAATCCTCCGTATACCGAATCCACTGCTTGGGTGACAGTACAAGCACCTGGTCAAATCCGGGATGTACCGCAAACTTTTCCAGCACAAGTACAAGAATCGGCTTGCCTGCCACCTCCATAAACTGTTTTGGTTTTTCTACATTTCCCATGCGCGCTCCAACGCCGCCGGCAAGCACTACTCCATAGACATTTTTTTTATCTTCCATTTTTTTATCTTCCATTTTTTTGATCTTCCATATATGATGTTTCCTGTTCTATTTGCCTGCGTTTTATTTATCTTTCTTTTGTGTCTGCCTTTTTATGCATTGATCCGATCTGCCAGCCGTTTTGTAACTTTTCCATCGCATGCCGACATATACTGTTCATAAAACGCTTTCACCTGTGAGGTTTGTCCCTGTTGTCCTTTCAGCGCCCGTATCACTTCTCCTGCCAGCTGCTCCTGCTCTGTAACGACAGTCCCCGGAAGTTTTTGATAATCCAGATAAAATCCTCGTTCTACACCATATTCTTTCATATCCGGTGCATAAAATAACATCGGCTTTTGATAAATACTATATTCAAATATAATCGAAGAATAATCTGTAATCAAAAGATCGGTCACCGGGAGCAGCTGGTCGGTTGTTAAGCTGCTGTTGTCATATGGATATTTTTTTATCAGATGCGGATGCACTTTTATAATGACAAAAATATCCTCTGGCAGCTCTTTGCACATTTGTACCACATCCTCATATTGTTCCAGCTTTGGGTCTGAAGGATACCCGCGGAAGGTTGGCGCCCAGAGTACAATTTTTTTCCCTCGCGCCTGTTCGTGTGTCTGTTCAAACAATTCTCTGCATGACCGGTTATAAGACTGTTTAAAATATTTATCCGTACGGCAGACGCCAAATGGCTGGAACACCTTTTTCGGCAGACGCATCGCGCTTTGAAAATGCGGGGCGCATCCCGGCGCACTCACCGTTACAATATCATAATTGCGAAAAACATTTCCCTTATAAACCGCTGGGATATCCCCCTGCGTATCATACCCAAATTTTTTAAACGCACCGCATCCATGCCAAAGCTGAATCACCGTCGTCTCTTTTCGCTTTTTGCATGAAGCAACCGGCAGAAAATTATCACAGATTACTACATACTCTGCCCTTGCGTAATATCTCATAAAATACAGCATACGCATCAGCAGCCGATGAAATGAAATCTGCTGGTAATCGTCATAAATTTCGACTACTTTTTTATTATTCCGACGCTTCACTTCTTTTATAAGAGGCGCCATACTGGACGGAGCCTGCTCATTATGCGCGTCTGCAAATATAATTAACCCTTGTTCAATCTGCTTTGGCTTTAAAAGGCAATATACGGTTGGCAGCAAAATATTTTGTACTGCCATTTTGATATATTGGCGTATTATGACTTTTATATTCGAAATTTTATGATTTAATTTATCGTCGTCTGAGACCGGTTTAACTAAAATTTGTTTCATCAGGATTTTTTTATCTGATTTTCTTTTAGCTGAATTTTTTCTGCCTGAATTTTTTCTGCCTGAATTTACTCCGTCTAACATTTTTTTACCTGAACTTTTTTTATCTGCCTGAGATTTCATACTTATTTATCATTCATCCTTTTTGTGCCGTTCCATTTCATTAAATACTTTGATTTATCGAATCACGATTGTATAACCCGATTCATACTGCTCTGCAAAATCTTCTACGCTCAAATATGATGTCGCTATCCAATCTACGCCCATCCGGACAGCAGATAATACATCTGTGTACCGTTGATAGGAAAACAGGCACGATTTTAGTTTCTGCTTATGCAAATACGCCATGACTTCCTCGTCCAACGCTTCTTTTGGCATAGATACCCACTGTATTCCCTGTTTCTTACAATACTTTCCAATAGAATCCAGCGTTATTTTTTTCTCTTCGCGTATCTGTTTTGGCGGTACATAATACATGATTTTCATTGGCAGCGCTGCCTCTTGTACGGTTTCTACATCAGATTTGCTTTGCAGACGAATCAGCAGATGCTCTTTCAAATCCATGCCTGCCTCATAGGACTTACATAGTTCACGCATTTGATGAATCATATTTGCCAAAACTTCTTTTTTCGGCTTGCCAATATCCAGAATCAGCTTCCAATCACTGTCTTTTTTGCACATTCTGCGCAGTAAATGTTCTGTATCCATCGTCTCGTAGGCGCCATACATCCTGCATTTTAAAAAAGCTGCATAATCCATGCCATCTTCATACATTTTTGGATCCACACCCAATTTTTCATAGGTGCCTTTTGACCACCCATTGACGCAGACTAATTTTCCGTCACTTGTCAGACGAATATCTGCTTCAAAAATACGAAATCCATGTTTTTCCGATTGCTCCAGCCCCATTGGTGTATTCATATTGGAATAACGCATATGAATGCCGCCCAAGGCTGCAGCAACAAGCCGGTCTGCCCAGGCAATCGGCTTGTTCAAATGATCTGCCCAATGGTTTTTCCAGGCAGCTTTCCCATATCGGCGGACAAATTTTTGAAGCGGACGCTGAATACTTTGTTTCAATTCCTTCCGACACGGTGTGACGCCTGCTGACATACTCTCAACCAAACACTGCACAATTTGCTTTGGTTCAAATTGCTCGCTTGTCAAAAAGCGTTCCGGGCAGCCAATCCGCTCTCCCCAGAACACCATCTTATCATTCCATACAAGACCGACACTCGCGATACCAAGTGCATAGGCAATAATATTTGCATGCATCCGACAGGCAATCACGCCTGCAAACGATGCGGTCAGCTCCACCAATTCCCTGCTGTCTGCAGGCCTTGGCGCAAGCAGCCTGGAAGCCTCTGACTCCCTGCCCATATAGTTTATAATCTCTTCTGCAAAATCATAGTCTGAACGCAGACCATTTACATAAAACTGCCACTCATACCCGCGTGATTCCAGCTCCTTTGTAATGCCCTGCCACAATTCTAATTGAAATTCACGTGTAATCTGCGGAATTCCATAATCTTCAAAAATACGGTGCCGTACAATACCCAGACCAATCCTTTTGGACTGTGTATTCCTGCTGATATCATAAACCTGCGGTGTAAAAACTGCAGGATCTGCCGCGGCAGCTGTAAAGATCCGGTCTGTTTTCAGATAATCTCTTTGCAGCGTTTCCAAATCATCGCGAACAGTAATGGCTTTGACACAATCTGCGTTTAATGCCTTTGCAAGACGCACACAGCGCACGTCGCCTGCATCATATCCCTCTACGCCGACACAGTTAAAATAGACCGGGATTCCCTCATTGTCTGCACATTCCAAAATTGCCGGAACATATGCATGAAAATCCTCCTGCCTGTATTTAATAAGACCTCCACCAGCAAAAACAATCAAATCCGCTGTTTTTAACAATTCATAATCTTCGCTTTGAATATCATAATCCTGCAGCACATAATGCCGCCCGGTCAGACGGGGCAAAGCCTGTCTGACCAGATATGCGGCATTATCTGCTATGACCTGATCGCCCAGATTACGGTTTACAATCTGAATCAGCAGTATTTTTACTTTTTTCCGGTAAATAATCTTTCGATAAGGTCTTTTAAACATTTGCTGTCCTCATTACAGTAACCGATCCGCTTGATACGCCGGATGCACTGATGAAACGGATCGTAATCGTCTGTTCCGTAAATGTCTGCGGAAGCTGCAGAGAATAAATATATCCGTTATATGCCTGGTTATATACCCCTGCCTGTGACGTATAGTCTACGCCGTCAATCGTTACAACTACGGTTCCCATTTCTTTTGCAAGCACATCCAATTGCTGCGTATAAATCGTAATTTCACTCGTAAGCACTGACGGTGTCTCTGGTGTAATCACAGCCGGAACATACTCTGTCACTGTCTGCTCTGTCACTTCTGCAATCTTTCCGCCGTATCTTGCCACCACATATACTTTTTCGCCTGCCTGCAAGGATTCCGTTACCGGACAGCTGAACTGTCCTAAGCTGTCAAGCGTTACCCGCGTACTCCTGCCACGCACTACCACAGAGACTTCATAGTATGGAAGCGTATCACCTTTGATCTGCGTACTGTTTGTATCAGTTGTCTGAACTCTTGTATCTGCCATTGTTACATAATTTTCATATGGCTGAACAGTTGTAACTGCTGCTGCACTTGTTCTTGCTGTCCCATCTTTGATATCACTGGCAGTAACCGACACAACCTCACCGGACGCAGCGCCATTTGTCTGTACCGCAAATGTACCGCCCGGAAGAATCTCACCTGTATAAGTACGGTTTCCAACGGTCACCGCAACGCTTCCGGATTCATTGACATTTGTTACCTGTCCATACAAATAATCCTCAATATCACAAATCTCCTGGATAACCGGAACATTTGGCGCAGCATCCGCTACTTCCAAAGATACCGTAGCGCTTCGCCTTCCTGCTTTATCCAGTGTCACAAATTTCACAGATTCACCTGCATTTTGTATCGGTAATGTCATTTCAAAATTATTTCTGGACAAGGAGCATTCTACCGTGTTTACAATTCTTGATTTACTATATAATTCAGATTTTTCGTAAAGCGCCCGATCTGCTGCGGAAAGGTATACATTGGATCCGGCTATCGCAACAACTGCTGCGGAAGATCCGGTAAAATACCCGTTTACTTTTTCCGAATTATTTTTCATTTCATTTACTACCGGAGCATCCGGTCCGTTTTTAAACACCGTCGTTGTAACCGTCTTGCTCTGTTTTCCCGTTTCATCGGTGCAATATGCAGATACCGTACTTCCGGCCGGCACTCGATCAATCGTACACGTATAAGTACCGTCTTCCAATGTCTGTACTTCATATGTCACGCCATTGGCATCAATATGAACCGTTGTCCCAAATTTTGCGGTTCCAGTAATTGAAGAAACTTTATTACTGATTTTATTAATTGTCGGAGCCTGTACCAAATCCGGATCAATATTGGATATTTGAATGTACTTCACAACCCGGTTGCCATAGATATCCTCTGCCATAACAGAATAATCGCCATTTTTTTCTGCGATAAAACAGCCGCGCGTAATATTTGCCGCTTCTGCCCATACTGCACTGTCCGCAGCTTCTTTTCCGACTGCCCATTTCATCTGTGCAATGCCGGAACGATCATTTGCCTGTACTTTGATTTCTATCGGCTGATCTGTGTCGTCCGTAAATGTAGAAGAGACTACGAGCATTGGTTTTGTCGTATCTGTCTGCCCCATTTCTCCGGATGCAATAAACTGAGCCAAATAATAAGCAAATGTCTCATCCGTACTAAGTAATCCCTGGAACCATTGTTTCATTGCCGCATCTTGCTGTGATAGCACACTTGAGCGCACGACATAGGCGCGGTTTGTATCAAACAACACTTCCCAATTGTGATCTGTCTCTACGGAAAGATTTCCTAATTCCTGCTGCTGTTTGATATATTTTACAAGATGTACATAAGCCAAATCTGATTTTCCAAGCACTTTCTGTGACGAAATGGTACCTGTTGCATCCGTATTTCCCGGAATCGTATGGCTTACGAGGATCAGTCTCTGGTCATCTGCAATTGGCTGACCATTATACGTCATGTTTACAATGCGATGTGCATAAGCATCCTTTTGCTCACCGGACTTTGTATATCGTGCCGGCCTTGTAGCATCGATCGTATACTCAATGCCATCGAATACCGCAAATGAGCTCCAGTCATTGAGCCAGTCTGATGCTGCAATCGAAGAGGCTCCACGCTCTTCCAGCAGCCGTTGCAATACCTGATCTGAAGAAATCGTGCCGTTTGAAGTAGAATATACGCTTGCAGACCACTCCAGCAGTTCTCTGAGCTGTCCGCCTGTCACCCAGTACAAAATATTATTATTATGATTATCCTGCTGCATATTCAGAATATCTTTCATCGTAATCATGCCGTTTAAGCTAATATTATCATCTGCAGACTGACTTCCGCTTAATGTATACTTTGTTGTTGCAACAACCGGACAATCTGCATACTCACTCTTTCCTGCACCTCCGGTATAAGATAATCCATACTGTATTTTAGCTTCATTTGCCAGCTGAATCGCATAGTTGTCTTCCAACAGCGCAAAATAACTGTTAATCTGCTCATTATTGCCAAACGTTGCAATAACTTCTTCCAATGACTGATTGACGACGTCAATTTCCGGAGCCTGTGATTCTACGATCACCGCGCTCGATGGCGTATCCTTTGTTACCATACGAAGCTCTGCGGCGGAATCTGTCACTTTTATTTGTCCATCGTCACTGATTTCCAGATTCAAATCAATGACGCCGATGCCTGCTCCATGATCTTTTACCATCGTAACTGCCTTGCCGTTCATCAGCCCGGTCTCTCTGTCTACATTCGGCAGACGGTAATACGATGCTGAAGCGCTGTCGGCAGACGGATAGTTTTTATGTCCGTGTCCGGCTGCTATCGCATCTACATTTTCAAGCTTTGTCAACGCATAGACCGCATTGTCACTTTCCTTATCCGGATTTGCATTTCCAAACGAAGAATGTGCAATCACAATCACGATATCCGCTCCCTGAGACTTTAAATATGCCGCCTGTTTTTCCACGGTACTTACGATAGGCAATGCAATCAGATCTTCCTTACAATTAGAATAAGAAGACATAGAAGGAATTGTGATCCCAATAACCCCAACTTCCATATTTACAGACTTGTTTTTACTCGTCTTTAACTGTTTGGAAATCATCATTGTCTCATTCCATGCAGTCTCTCCGGTATCTGCTTTTATAATGTTGGACACAACGCATTTCTTTTTCAGCCCGGACAATTCCAGCTGTTTATCAATATAACCATATCCATAATCAAAATCATGGTTGCCAAGCGCGATTGCATCATAATTCACCAATGACATCGCCTTGTATATCGGCTGCAGCGCATCTTCTCCGGACTTATCCAAAATATAATCAGCCGCATAGCCATAGATGGAATCTCCGGTATCCACGGTCATCGTATTGCGCGTTCCTGCTTCCTGACGCGCTTCTTTTATCAACGTATATGCCTGTGCAAGGCTTCCCGGCTTTACACTCGCCGTATCATAATGTGTGGTTGATACCTGCCCATGCATATCTGTTGTTGATATGATACGAAACGTTGCTGTTTGCGGCTGTGGCTTTTGCGGCTTCTTTTTGGCTGCCGCAGCTTCTGTCCACGGGCAGCTCATAAATACTAGCGTAAAAATCAAAACAAGATTTACGAATCTGCCCATTTTCTTTATTGCTGATCTGTTCATTACTGCTAACTCCTATTCTTTATACAACAAAAATCCTACCTTACCAATCATTTTACGAATTCGGCAATTGCTTTTATTTCCCCTTGTGCCTCTTAATACAAGCCTTTGCCCAATCTTTCAGTGTAACATCTTCCAGCTGTTTCTCCAGCTTTTGAATCTTTGCCACTTCCTCCGGAAGCGCTCCGCCATTTTGATTTTTCAAACGTTTTTCAAGTGTGGCCGCCTTCTTTTTGTATTTATTGCGCTCTTCCAGCAGCCCCCGGTTTTGATGCAGCCATTTTTCCAACGTCCAATGCATTAATTGGTTCTGCCAACGGTGCGCCTCTTCTTCAGTATAAGAAGTTTTTTTCACCTGATCGATCGGAAGCGTACAATCTTTCGTCTCATCGATAAATTGCTGAATACTGTTTGTCAGCGCTTCTCTCGTTGGCAAATGCTCTTTTTTGTTTTCTGGCGGATTATTATAATCAAATTTAATATTTCCATCAATAAAATCCTTGTCCGGGATATGATTCACCCAGTTATAATAAGGAGCCCATCTTGTCGTATTTCCGGTATCATTCATATTTACAATCGATAATACCGGCGTCTCCATTGCCAGACATGGCAAAGATACATGCAGTCTCCTTGTCACGACAAACCTTGCGTTCTGATACTGTGTTAAAATATCTTCCACTGCCTGAAACCGCTCTTCCATCGAAGCATTGGATTTGCGGTAATCACAATGATGCGTCAACACACGAATTTCCAGGCCGCTGTCTTTTAACCATTTCCTCGCTGCTGCTTCCAGCTCCGGCTTTAAATCCACCAGGCAGACATACGTACCTGCATCTGCTGTTTTTTTCTGCTTTGGAAGCGTCAGCGTGATACAGCCGCTAAAATAACAGTCAAATCCACGTTCTGTAAAAAAATCTAACGTTGTCTGATCTCTGCAGCCAATCGGCCCGTTTGCCCGGAAAAACTCACCGCCGATCTCCTGCAGCCATTCATCCTGTATCGGTGATGCTTTCCGATATATCGTATAATTGTTCATATGCATACTGACAAGCTTTGGCACAATACACTCTGCGGGCGGCCAGTTCCACTTCTGCCACATCCACCATGCGCTCATAATAACGCCGACCGGTTCATTGCCTTCGGACTGAAACGAATCAATATTTTCTCTTTCTACCAGATAATCAATATGCGGTAAAAACTGCGCAGATGCATATGCCTGAATATCGTCACCCAGGTTCATCGTTGTCTTATGCATCAATACTCCATATTTCATCACTGCCTCCATTCCGCTGTATATACAGCTGTTATTTCATTTTTCTGCAGATTTTCATACTGTCAGCCAGACGAAGAAACATTTCCTTAAGATCTACGGTTGGTTTCCAGCCTAATGCCATTAACCTGCTGCTGTCCAGTGCAATTACCATTTCCGGGTTATAGCCAAAAGAAGCTACATCATCCGGCATATCAAACGTTACCTGTATACCTGCCTGTGGAAACGTATCGCACACCAGTTGCGCCATATCCGCAATCGAAATCTTCGTATCCATATTCGTAACATTATAAGCTGCTCCGCTCTCTCCTGACGCCAAAATCAAAAGCATCGCTGCCACAGCATCTTTTGTATAGCAGTAACTGCGTACCGTCTGGCCTTTTGTATGCAGGACAATATTTTTTTTCTCCAGCGCACATCTTGCAAACTCCGCAAATACTCTCCCATCTTCATATTCGACTCCCGCTCCGAATGTCTGCGATAATCTCGCAATCTTAACCGGAACCTTGTATTCGGACGCATAGGATGCACAAAGGCATTCTACCATACGTTTGCCTTCCGAATAGCTGCTGCGTACCTGCAGAGGATCGATATAACCGCTGTATGATTCCGCAATCTTCCCCGCATCCGCCTCCGGCGTACCGTATACTTCCAAAGAAGACAAATACAAAAATCCCTCTGCCTGTTTTGCTTTTGCAAACTCCAGCATATGAACCGTACCATTTACCGCTGTTAAAATTGTCTCTACCGGATTTGACACAAAATATCTGGAACTTGTCGCACTGGCTCCATGCACAATATAATCCACAGGTCCGTCATAACAAATCGGGCTCATAATATCTCCCATCACCAGTTCAAGATCTTCGCGCTCTGTCAGTTTGCCAAATACACGCTCCGCCTTCTGCCGGCTGCGGACAAGCGCGAGCGCCTTACAATTAACGCCAAGCACACGATTGCCGCATAAAAGCGCCTTTACCAGCTGGGAGCCTAACAATCCGGTTGCTCCGGATACAAACACGGTCTTATTTTGAAACTTTTTCAGTAAATCCGCACAATTGCTGACAAGCGATTCCATATCTTCCTGCAATACGGGATCCAGAGGACTTTCCAAAATCTGTTCCGTTGTAACTGTTGGCACTGTAACTGTTGCTGCTGTTTTGATATCCACGTTTCATTTCCTCCGTCTTTTATCATAACGTTTGACGATTGTCTTGTATATTTATTGGTTTCCATATTGACTGTTTTTATCTTGATTGTTTTTTATTTTTTGTTTATGTCCTGATTGTTTTTTATTTTTTGTTTTCTGTTTTGATTGTTTTTTATGTTTTTGTTTTTTATCTTGATTGTTTTTTATCTTGATTGTTTTTTATTTTAATTGTTTTTTATTTTGATTGTTTTTTATTTTAATTGTTTTTTATTTTGATTGTTTTTTATTTTGATTGTTTTCTATGTTTATTCATACGTGTTTCAATCCGGTTTGTAATTCCAAGTCCAAATGCCTGTTCATTTTCTTTATATTGAAGCAGCGCACGAAACATATATACATCTTCCGGTGTCGTAACTTTAATGTTGCCGCGGTTGCCAGGCACCATATGCGCCTCCATCCCCTGGCTGCGAATCATCGTGCACGCATCCACCATATTTTCATAACGCTCCGGCCGTTCCCGTATCTTATCATGGACTGCAATAATGTCTTTCAGATAAAAGCTCTGCGGAGCCTGCGCCGCAAACGTGTCTTTTCGGTATGGAACAGACTCCACGCATTCCCCGTCATGGCTTAATAAAATTGTTTCAAAACATGCCGTACAAGTAATTGCATTGCCGTTTTCTTTTACACCTGCAATATTATTAGAAATCACTTCATACGATACGAACGGACGCACCCCGTCATGCAGCAGCACAATCGAATCATCCGGATTTTCAGATTCCGCTTTTTTCAGCGCATGATAAATCGAATCCTGCGCTGTCTCACCGCCAGGAATAATTGCCGCTGTCTTATGCAGACGGTATTCATCTACCAATTCCTGCATATACCCAATATAATCTTCCAGCACTGATATATAAATCTTATCAATTTCATCATGATACTGAAACAACTGTAACGTATGGATAATTACCGGTTTCCCGTTAATTTCCAAAAACTGCTTTGGGATGCCGGAGCCCATACGGACTCCGCTCCCTCCGGCAAATATAATTGCGATATTCATCGTCGCATTCCCTCCTGATTTTCCTCTGCATGTACCATAGCAGCCAAATTGCCGTCCTTACTGTGCCGGTTTAAAATCCAGCGTTTCCAGCTCTTTTTTAACAGCTGCGTCGGCAGCCAAATCTTTTTTTACAGATTCCGGAAGACGGCCTAAAATAATCCAGTCAATGACACGGTCTGACGCATGGCTGTCAATATGGTCAAAATGCTTTTCCACATATTCTTCTACTTTCGGATAGTCAAAATCTTTGTTGGCAATCGCCTGCAGCGCTTCCTCAAACGTATGGCAGACCTTGCCTGGCGCAGATTCTTCATAAGCTCTGTGAAAGCCTCTGGAAAAGGAATATTGAATTTCATCAAATGCAAAGAACAGCATCGGTTTTTTCATTAAAGAATATTCAAAAATATTAGACGAATAATCCGTAATCAAAAGTTCCGTAATATAAAACAAATCATTAATATTCGGATATCTGCCAACATCCGCAAAGCGGTCTTTGTATTTGTCTGCAATCGGCACCTCAGACGCTACCCACGGATGCATTTTAAATAATACGACATATTCATCGCCGCAAAGCTCATACAGCTTTTTAAAATCGATCAGTTCATATGGATAATGCGCATTCGCCTTATTGGTCCCCCGGTAAGTCGGTGCAAATAAAATCACCTTCTTATCTTTACACATTGGATACTTTTCATACAATTCTTTTGTCTTTTTTCTGCGGTAATCTTCATCTAAAAATTCATCAATCCGCGGCATTCCGGTCGGCAGCACCTGCGAATCATTGATTCCCCACACTTCAGAGAAGAAGTGCGCAATGTTTTTAGAGCCTGAAATGCCATATTTGTACTGTCTGTGGCAGCTGTAAGGCGCCGGACAGCCAATGTGACCCCAACGGCTGTAACCGGAGGACTTAAATCCCGCTCCTGCGTGCCACAGCTGAATCAGCGTTGTATCTTTATCTAAAATAAGCCAATCCAATACCGGTGCATGGTCGTCCAGAAAAATAAAATCACTCATCGCCATTTTCTTTAACAAATCCATCCAGCTTTTCAATCCCTGACGCGGATTTGTCACCGAAGAACGGTACGATTCTACAATCACATACTCTTCGTCCATCCCTCTCGCAATCATACGGTCTTTCACTGCTTTTAAATTTGTGCTGATGCTTGTACTCTGCTCCGACATAAACATAACGACCGGTTTTTTGCTTTTATGTTTATATTTTTTCCGATATTTCCAATACATATCCACTTTCAGCGGTTTATTGATCTTGGAATATTTCTTTTTCAGTTCTTCCTTCGGATGAAATCCTTTCTTTGCATGTGCAACCGGAGCGCTGATACCGGTTCTGCCGCCTGCCAACACATACATAATAAACGGAAGCCCCTCATCGCCTTCGGTCACATAAAACGTCACCGAATAAACCTTTGCGCGTCCCCCATATAAAAAGTTTCTGGAAGCGCTGCTCATCTCCTTTACGAGTGATTCCGCTATCTCAGCTTTCGCCATCTGGCATTTTTTCTGGCAGATAATCATCGAATACGTCCCCTGCGGAAGGCAGAGCCCGGTACCCGGATTTGTAATATTAATTTTAAGCTTATACGTATCTCCTTCTATCTCGGTCACTTTCAGCTTTGCCTTTGGCTCATACAGCCCATTGACCAGATAAAAGGACAGCTTGCTTTCTTTGTCCGCTCCTTCTGCAAATGCAATCTTCACTTCCAGATGGAGCCAGATGCGTTCCCATGTCAGCTTTGTAACTCTGGCAGTAATCTGCCGCTTGTCCATCAGATTCTCCATGTTAGTTTATTCTCCTTATGTTAATGATTTATTAAATATCATTTGCATGCATCATTCCTGCATAGTTTTTTACATAATTGGCTTTATTATAACAGAAAATACAAAGATTAGCAATCGGGGAACTTTTTACATTTTTTGGAAGGGAAAGCGGCTATATTTTTATACAATAAACATACTTAATTTTCTTATACTCCCCTTTCCTGTCTTAGAAACACAAAAAGACAGCAGCCTCAAATGGCTGATGTCTTTTTTTATTAACACAGTTCTGCAAATGCCTGATTTTCAATCCGCTTAGCGGTATTTTCTCCCCGAGAGCTGATTCGTCCGCCTGCTTAATTACCGTTTTCCGTTATCATCACTTTTTCCATCGAAATTCCAAGCTCATCTGCTAAACGTTTCTTAAATTCATCATCAAACTCTGCATCTGACTTCTCATTGCTATCTATCACCAAATCCGCCCCTGTTAGTTCATCCTTATCATTCACACGTAATTCCAACGTCAGTTCCCTGTCCGGAAAAGACTCGCGCAGTACTTTTTCCATGAACTTTTTCTTAAATTCCAGATTTTTATTATTTTTATCTTTATCGTCTAATATCTCATTCTCCAGAAGCGTATCTACATAAGAATCGCTTGTTCCTGTACACAAATTTACAACTGAGATAAAAGCGACCATTGATATGCAAACTCCGGAAACTATCATAACTATCCTAGCAAATAGATTCTTCATAAATAACCTGCCCTCACTTTTAGCATTATTTATTATTGGTCTGGATTTGTATGTATTATTTTTATGATGTGGATTATTTATTTGCTGCCTTTTGGTGTCGAAACAAGATTTGCACCTAATAACAAACTCCGATCAAAGTCAATTATAAACGTTTTTCCAAAAATCGTCAAGACATTTGTAGCCCAAACACAAATCAAATCCTAATGTTGGTAACAGTTCAGGTAAATTATGTCAATAACTATTTCTGAATCATATGTATAAACAGCATTTACTCACGTAACAACTCCATAGATTATCTGACTGCTATATACTTAGGAACCGTAAATAAAATCATTTTCTAATTATATTTGCACTTGAATATCAAATGACGAAATGTTATAATGCATACAGGAGGATTTGTTTATTCTTAACTGTTAAAACAGATGTTACATAACAGTTCTTTTCTATCCAAATGTAATATAAGATAAAACTTGTCACATTTGCTCTTGAAAATTTCATTTATTTCTTATGTACTAAAAAATACGATCCAAAGCAACATCAAATTATTTGTTTCAGGAGGAGGTATCATATGGAAGAACTTATTACCGGCTTAGCAAATACTTTAAATTTCAGTGTTGTAGATCAGTATATTATGTGGGAAAACTATACGATTGCGGTGAGCAACATTGCAGTCTTTTCCACCGGGATCAGTACAAAATACTATATAAAAAATGAGAAAAAAAAAGGAATATTCCATAAATTAACCAAAGGCGCATCTATGATATTCCCTCTGGTTATTATGATGGACAAAATGTACCTGTAAAACGTGAATTATTGGAAGCCTCACTTAATTTTTTAATCGATGAAGATTTACCGTGTATAAATCTTGAATTATCAAATGGCGTTAAAATGGAAATTACATTTTCAGATATGTTAACTTTTAGTGATTCTGTATATTCTGTGAAAAAAGCGATCTTAGATCATACAAAATTAAAAAATCTGGAAATGCATGGCACAGATATTTTAATAGACAGAGCGAATTTTCATGAAAAAGCATTTTTTATCGAGGAGGTAGAAAAATGAATATTAATAATCCACAATTTAATGCTCCTGTGACGTTTCATGAATATGCTTCAGCGCCGGAACTTGCACAAATACGTGAACTCATTGCGGATCAATCTGCTGAAAATCGTGAGCTTTGTGAAACTTTAACGCAACTGGCAGATTCCATCGCTTCTGAGAATAAAGAGTCTGTACAGAAAAACGCAGCTGCCGTTATAAAAACTGTCAGCAGCAGCGCTCTTGCAAACGTATTAGGCGGCAGTATTCTTGCATTTATTCAGAACCTTGCACATGGATAAAATTTAACTTGATCCACACTTTTATTACCTATTATTTTTAAACAGATCATCATTATAAGATCCTCAAATCTCTGCCAGATAGAATGTGCCCCGGTATACTATCTCTTCACGCATATTCTATCTGGTTTTCCAAACCTATTTTTCCCAATCACAGTCTATGATAAATCGGCCTCATCTGTTCAAACGTACAAAAAAACCGATACCCTAAACGTTTCAACAGTTGTTTTGCTTCTTCGATATATGCTCCCAGATGTTCAGGCTCATGGCTGTCACTGCCGATGGTGATAATCTCCCCGCCCATTCTGCGATAAAGCTTCAAGATATCTACGGAAGGCGTCGTATCGGAAAGCCCATACCTGTGATAAGATGTATTTATTTCCAGTCCCTTGCCATTTTCAATGACTGCTTTTAAGATATTTGAGATGATAGGTTCTGTTTTTTCAAATGGATAACCTCCACACAAATCATATCGAACAATCAGATCCAAATGCCCAAGCACGCTGTAATTTTGGTATGCATTCACAAGATCCAGAAGCTCCTGATAATACCGTCGATAATATTCCTGCTGGCTTTTCCCCTTCTGGAAATCCTGTGACCAAAATTCTTTGTCGTCTACCTGATGCACAGACAATATAATAAAATCAAACGGATAGTTTTGAAACAATGCTTCATACTTTGGAATCGTATGCATCTGCATACCAAATTCCATCCCCATTCGTATCGTAATCTGTGCGCCATACTGCTCCCGCAGCTTTTGAATACTGGCAAAGTACACCGGATAATCCACATTTGCGAGTGGTTCTTTTCCACGATACCGAATCGTATGTCCACAGTCCCAGTCTTCTTTAATACCGTAATCCACATGATCTGTAAAACATATTTCATCCATTTTCCTTGTAATGGCATCCTTTACCACCTGCTCCATTGGATAAATGGAATCATCGCTGAATTCGGTATGCACATGATAATCAGCTAACATACTTCATCCTCCATATACAATTCTATTTTATTTTATAGAAAGCCCGGCAGGAATCTTTCTGTCTTTATAATAATAATTTTTATCATGTTCCCCAATTTCACGCATAACTTTACACGGATTTCCAACGGCAACTACGTTCGCAGGAATATCTTTCGTCACTATGCTGCCGGCTCCAATCACCGTGTTGTCACCTACCGTAACGCCAGGCATAATCACTGCGCCTGCTCCAAGCCAACAATTTCTGCCTATGGTAACCGGCATATTATACTGGTATAGCTGTTCTCTCAGCTGCGGCAGTATCGGATGCCCTGCTGTTGCAATCGTAACATTTGGCCCGATCATCGTATAATCTCCAATATAAATATGCGTATCATCCACACAAGTAAGATGATAATTGGCATAAACCATTTTTCCGAAATGACAATGATGTCCGCCAAAGTTTGCGTAAAATGGGGCTTCAATATAGACGCCTTCCCCACAATCGCCCAGCATTTCTTTTAGCATAGCCGCTCTTTTTTCTGTCTCAGACGGCTTCGTCAGATTATATTCACACAGCTTATCCTGATAAACCATCTGCTCTTTCATAATGGATGCATCCCCTGGCAAATAAAGTTCTCCGGTATGTAGTTTTTCTTTCATTTCACTCATTGATTCTGTCTCCTGTTTTTTATTTTCTCAACCATATCAGATTTTATCTTAAAAATCTATCAAAATCGGATATTCTTTTTTCACTATTGTATGATCTCGCACCCGTTCAAATCATCTATTGGACTGTGACAGTAACAGTTCCATGGGTTATCTGAACTGTTACCTGTGACATTATATCCTTTCATTTCCCGCAATCTATCATAGAATTATACATGCACTTGTGATAAAATAATAAATACACAACCTATTTCAGGAGGATTTACTTATGAAGGCATTTCAGCTGACCGAACAAAAAGAATTTATGAATTTATTACTGCGAAGCGATATCTTTGACAATTTTCTGCTCTCAGAAGCCTCAATACATACAGCCGTAACATACAATATCGATGGCAGACTGAACGAATCTTTTTATTCCAAAGACGAGTTGTCCAGTCAGCAGCTTACCGATCTTACCTATATGCCTTATGGCAGGCTGCGTCCCGTTTTTTTTGAGCTTATCAAAGGACGCTTCGCACCGACTTACTTTAAATTTGTGCTGATGCTCTCTCCGTCCAATTTAAAAAATACGATTCAGGCTTCCGGTACGATGATCTCACCTGCAGATATTTTAGGCGCCTGTCTCAATATTTTGTATCAAAATGAACATCTGATGCTTACTACCGGCGTATCCTATCGTGTGTTTATTCCGGACAAAAGTTTCGAAAAAGAATGGGAAAAGTTTACAATAAATTTCTTAAAACGAAATAACATCGTTTTTTCGGAAATTTGACCCTTTTTTTGCTTTACATTTCTTTTTCCATATGCTATCCTTAGCGTAGGCTGAAAACAGCCCATTGGCTGGGATACAGCTATTCAGCTGAATATCAGCTGAAAACAGTTAATCAGCTGGAAACAGCTAGTATGATGTGGAGGTACTGTCATGAATAAAGGTACAGTAAAATGGTTTAACAATCAGAAAGGTTACGGTTTCATTACAGATGAAGAAGGCAAAGATGTATTCGTACACTTTTCCGGTCTTAACATGGAAGGCTTTAAGTCTCTGGAAGAAGGCGCTTCTGTAGAATTTGAAGTAACTGATGGTGCAAAAGGACCGCAGGCTACCAATGTAACTGTAATTAAGTAGTTAAACGGAAAAATGTGCATTAATCAATAAGCGGTTTTCAAATGTACATTGTGATGTGATATATAGATTTTTTAAATTATACATGCATATTTGACATACAGAATTTGATTATTTCACAGCAAAAAATCTGCCGGCGGCAGATTTTTTTGTCTGCTGCTGTAAAAACTTCTTCCTTCTGTCATTATAAAAAACCCGCTTCAACGACAGTTAATTCGTTAAAGCGAGTTTTCACTGATGACATTTTGATTTTCAATTTCTTTTATTTATAATTCACAATCTTGCCAAAATCAGCCTTTAAGCTTGCTCCGCCGACAAGTCCGCCGTCAATATCCGGCTTGCCGAATAATTCCGCTGCATTTGCCGCATTTACAGAACCGCCATATTGAATACGTACGGCATCTGCTGTCTCTTTATCATACATTTCAGCAATACATGCGCGGATCGCGCCGCATACTTCCTGCGCCTGGTCAGACGTTGCCGTCTTGCCTGTACCGATCGCCCAGATCGGTTCATAAGCGATTACCATAGAAGCAACCTGTTTTGCTGTAATATCTTTTAAGTCAGATTTGATCTGCATGCGAATCCAATCCAGCGTAATCCCCATTTCTCTCTGTTCTAATGTTTCTCCACAGCAGAGAATCGGCGTCAGATTGTTTTCCAATGCTTTTTTCACTTTTTTATTTAACGTACAGTCACACTCTTTGAAATAATCACGTCTCTCAGAATGCCCAATAATTACATATTTTACACCTGCGTCCACAAGCATTTCAGCTGAAATCTCGCCTGTGTAAGCGCCTTTGTCTTCGTAATACATATTTTCTGCGCCAACTGCAACGTTTGTGCCTTTTACCGCTTCTACAACCGGTACGATATCGATCGCAGGCACGCAATATACAACCTCTACGTCATCGCTTGCTACTAACGGTTTTAATTCTTCTACTAATTTTACCGCCTGACTTGGAGTCATGTTCATTTTCCAGTTGCCGGCTACAATCTTTTTTCTTGCCATGATCTGTCCCTCTTTGATCTTCCTTTTTATTGGTTCTGTTTATTTATCATTTGCCGCTGCTACACCTGGCAGTTCTTTTCCTTCCAGGAATTCCAAAGATGCGCCGCCGCCTGTAGAAATATGAGACATCTTTTCGCCAAAACCAAGCGTATTGACTGCTGCTGCAGAATCGCCGCCGCCAATAATTGTTGTTGCATCTGTCTCAGCAAGCGCTTTTGCTACTGCAATGGTTCCTTCTGCCAATGTCGGGTTTTCAAACACACCCATTGGTCCGTTCCATACAACAGTTTTTGCGGATTTTACCGCGTCTGCAAATAATTCCTGAGTCTTTGGACCGATATCGCAGCCTTGTCTGTCTGCCGGCATTGCCGTAGAATCATATACTTCTGTTTCTACCGGAGCGTCAATTGGATTCGGGAATTCTTTGATCGTAACAGCGTCTACCGGAAGCAATAATTTTTTGCCAAGCTTTTCTGCTTTTGCGATCATTTCTTTACAATAATCTACTTTAGAATCATCTACAAGAGATGTTCCGATCTCATTGCCCTGTGCTTTTAAAAATGTATATGCCATACCGCCGCCGATAATGAGCGTATCGCATTTTTCCAATAAGTTGTCAATGACATTTAATTTGTCTGCTACTTTTGCACCGCCCAAAATCGCTACAAACGGACGTACCGGATTTTCTACTGCATTTCCTAAGAAATCAATCTCTTTCTGCATTAAGTATCCGACAACTGCCGTATCTACAAGCTGTGCCACACCTACGTTCGAACAATGCGCTCTGTGAGCAGTGCCAAATGCATCATTTACAAACACATCACATAAAGAAGCAAGATCCTTGCTGAACTCCTCGCCATTTTTTGTTTCTTCCTTGCGGTAACGGGTATTCTCCAGTAAGATTACATCGCCGTCTTTCATTGCTTCCACAGCTGCCTTTGCATTTGCGCCTACTACTTCGTTGTCAGCTGCAAACTTTACTTCCTGTCCTAATAATTCAGAAAGTCTCTGAGCTACCGGAGCAAGTGATAATTCCGGCTTCGGTTCGCCCTTCGGCTTGCCAAGGTGAGAGCAAAGAATCACTTTTCCGCCGTCAGCAATCAGCTTCTTAATCGTAGGAAGCGCTGCCACAAGACGATTCTCATCTGTAATTTTGCCTTCTTTTAACGGTACGTTAAAATCACATCTGCAAAGAACTTTTTTGCCTGCTACATTGATGTCATCTACTGACTTTTTATTTAAACCCATGTGTCTTTCCTCCAAATTTGATTTTACATAACAAGGGTCCGGTCCATAAGACCGGACCCTTTGTTGAGTCTTTCCTGTCAATTGTATCCGGGTACCCAGACGTACTCGAAATTATGCTAACTCTGAGAAATATTTGATTGTACGAACCATCTGAGAAGTATAAGAATTCTCATTGTCATACCAGGATACTACCTGTACTTCGTACTGATCGTCAGAAATCTTGCTTACCATTGTCTGTGTAGCGTCAAACAGAGAACCAAATCTCATACCTACGATATCAGAAGATACGATTTCATCTTCGTTATATCCGAAAGATTCATTTGCTGCTGCCTTCATAGCTGCATTGATGCCTTCAGCTGTAACGTCAGCTTTATTTACAACTGCTGTTAAAATAGTTGTAGAGCCTGTAGGTGTCGGTACACGCTGTGCAGAGCCGATTAACTTGCCGTTTAATTCCGGAATAACAAGGCCGATTGCTTTTGCAGCGCCTGTAGAGTTAGGAACAATATTTACTGCTGCAGCACGAGAACGTCTCAGATCGCCTTTTCTCTGTGGGCCATCAAGTGTCATCTGATCGCCTGTGTAAGCATGAATCGTTACCATGATACCAGACTGAATCGGAGCGTATTTGTTAAGTGCATCAGCCATCGGCGCCAGGCAGTTTGTTGTACAGGAAGCTGCTGAGATAATTGTGTCAGAAGCTTTCAATGTCTCATGGTTTGTATTGAACACGATGGTTGGAAGATCTTTTCCTGCAGGTGCAGAGATAACAACCTTACGTGCGCCGGCATTGATATGAGCCTGTGCTTTGTCCTTGCTTGTGTAGAAACCGGAGCACTCCAGTACAACGTCAACTTTCAATTCACCCCATGGGCAATTGTTTGCATCCGGGAATGCGTAGATCTTGATTTCCTTGCCATCCACTGTGATAGAATCTTCACCTGCAGATACTTTATCAGCCAGTTCGTATTTACCCTGTGAAGAATCATACTTTAACAGATGTGCAAGCATTTTAGGGCTTGTCAGGTCATTGATTGCTACTACCTCATATCCTTCTGCTCCGAACATCTGTCTGAATGCAAGACGGCCGATACGGCCAAAACCATTGATTGCTACTCTTACTGCCATGTTTCATTTCCTCCTAAACATATTTAAAATATTTTATCTATTTGGATAATATACCCAAGCTATTACCTATTTTAACCAATCTTTTGTAAAATTTCAAGTAGCATTCGTAACTTTATTGAATTTTTTTTTAGATATATGTAACAGTTTAAATCCATGCTGCATGAAAAACCATTCCTAATTCTCATTTTTATACAATGCATAATAATCCGCATCCAGATTATCCATCATTTGGGCATACCATTTTTTTGCATCGTCTAATGCTTTATTATAAATGACAGGAGCCAGCTTTTGTTCAAACAGCTCCAGCAGCTGTATCTGTTCAATGATCTCAATTTCCTCGCCCCGTTCATCCAGATAAAATTCCCTGATTTCCTTTCTCAGCGTTTCTTTTTGTTCCTCTGACAATTTTATTTGTTGTATTTTCTGTCTTTGACGCATATGTATTCTCCTTACAGCAAGCCGGCCTGTCTGAACCATGACGTTATGATATACTGATGCTTATGTATTTTACAATCACTCTGCGCTGCTTACATGAAATTTTCCTATTTCTGCCCGCAGCGTTTCCGCGCTCTGCTTTGTCTTCGTTACCTGCTCCAATACTTCCTCTGACTCTTCCACAATAACAGAAGCTCTCTGCGCAATTTCTGTTGTGCCCTCTGCTCCTTCTTCTGCCGCCTTGGAAATATCGCTCATAGAGTTTTTGATGCCTTCCATATTATCAAACAATTCCTGCGCAATTGTGCTGAACTCCCGCATCAATGTATCTACCGAAGCGCCGTCCTGATCGTACTGTTCTCCGATCGTAAGAAATTCTTCATAATCTGCAGTCACATCGTTAATGACAAATGCAAGCAGTTTTCTTGCATTTGACGAAAGATTTTCTACTGCCTGCGTCACTTCCTGCGTCACTTCCTGTATCTTTATTACGGTCTGTCTGGACTGCTCTGCGAGTGCGCCAATCTCTCCGGCAACAACGGCAAAGCCTTTGCCTGCCTCTCCGGCTCTTGCTGCTTCAATCGACGCATTTAAAGACAGCAGATTGGTCTGAGATACGACATTCATAATAACCCCTGACAGCTCATAAATCTGGTCGATCACCTTTGCATCTTCCAGGGCGGTTTCCAAATCTTGCTGAATCTCCGTTTTCAGCTGTGCGGCTTTTTCTCTGGCGCTTTTAATTTTACGATTGGTTTCTGCCGCTCTGCCTTTGATCTCTGCCGCACCCTGTGCGCCGTCCTGAGAACGGCTTGCGATATGCTGTACTGCCGTATGCACTTCTCCTGCCGACTCATTTGCCATAGTCGTCGTAGCTGCCGTTTCTTCCATACCTGCCGAAAGCTCTTGTGTCGCCGCAGAAACACTTGCAATATCATCATTCAGCTTAGCCACACATTCATTTACGGAGCCTGCGGCGCAGCTGATGGTCTCTGATTCTGTCTGCACCTGACTGATTAGCGTTACCATAGACGCCTTCATGTCATTGATGCATCTTGCCAGAGCTCCAAAATCATCTTTACGGCCTTTAAATTTTTTCATAAAATCTTTCGTATAATCGCCTTCTGCCATACTGTTCATCTGAGCAGTCGCAGCTTTTAAGGATTTTGCAATATCTGTCACGATTAAAAGCGCGATGACCATCAGCAGCAGGATTGCAATAACAATAGACCCGACAGATAATTTTCTTGTCTGCTGAAATATTTTTTTGACGTCTTCATTATTTTTTACCGCCCGCTCTTCCAGCTCATCTACATAATTGCCGGTGCCGATTACCCATTGCCACGGTTCAAATGCTTTACTGTATGCACGCTTTGGATAAGTCTCCGTACCGCCTTCCTTCGTGTAATAATATTCCGTATATCCTCCGTCTGCCTGACGGCCGTTTTTTATAATGTCTTTAATCATCTGATAACCGTTGCTGTCTTTTGATTCCAGACGGTTTGTCCCCTCGACCTCTTCTCCCAGAAGAACAACATTCTCTCCTTCATACGTATCAATCCAAAAATATCCGCTTTCCCCATACCGCAGGCCCCGCACAAAATCTGCAGCAGCCTTCTTTGCTTCTTCTTCCGTACATGCCCCGCTTTGGAACTCTGCATACTCTTCTCCCAGCAGCGTAATTACATTTTCAACCTGTCCTTTGATCTGGGCGTCATAATCATCATACAGCACTTTTTTCATACTGGAAACGGACTGCTGATAAGACTTGTCCATACCATTCATATTCAGGATACCCATGATACACATAGATATCGCTGCTGCAGCCGTTAAGATGATTAACTTTGTACGTACTTTGAAATTTGAAAACATGTAACCTCACAATCCTTTCTTTTGTGGTTCAGGAAAAAGAAAGGCACTTTCCCAACATGCATCTTCTCCCCTTCTTTTCAATAAATGTTATAATACCCCGCTTTTATTTTATCACAAGTATTTTCCTCTCTTTGTATTTTTTTTCGTACACACATAAAAGTAACCGATCCATATGTTATCGGAGCTGTTAACGCAAAAAGCTGCAGCTTCAAATATTTAAAGCTGCAGCTTTTCTTATAATATTCTTTTACTTAATATTCTTTTACTGTTTGCACTCCGCTAATAATTTTTCCACACTTACCAGCCGCACGCAGCAGGCAAATACGTCTGCTGCCTGTTTCATTTCCTCAAGCTCAGGAAAGGTCGGCGCTATGCGGATCGTCGCATCCCTCGGATCTATCCGATATGGAAACGGCGCTCCGGCCGCCGTCAGTTCGATGCCTGCTTCTTTTGCCTTTTTAACGATCGCCCTGGCGCATCCTTCCAATGCTTCAAAGCAAATAAAATATCCTCCTTTCGGCTTTACCCATGTCCCAATTCCTCGCGGCGCAATTTCCCTGGATAAAATCTGATCTACCGCCTCGAATTTCGGCCGTATAATCGCAGCGTGTTTTGCCATATGCGCACGAACGCCATCCATATTTTTTAAATATCTCGTATGCGTCCATTGTTTAATTTTATCATGTCCGATCGTCTGTACGGACATCTGCTTTAACATATCATTGCGGTTTGCCTCCGACATTCCCATTGCCGAGATGCCTGCACCGGAAAACGTCACCTTGGATGTCGAACAAAATTCATAAACCATATCCTGGCTGCCGGCCTTTTCACATTCCCGCATAATTGGCAGCAGTTCATCTTTGTCATCTTCATACAGATCATGGACGGCATACGCATTATCCCAATAGATCCGAAAATCCGGGGCTGCCGGCTTTAATGCCGCAAAGCGGCGGACGGTTTCATCTGCGTATGTAATCCCCTGCGGATTCGAATATTTCGGCACACACCAGATTCCTTTTACTGACGCATCTTCCTGCACCAGCTTTTCCACAAGATCCATATCCGGGCCTGTCTTTGTCATCGGAACATTTATCATCTCAATCCCAAAATATTGGGTAATCGCAAAGTGCCTGTCATATCCCGGAACCGGACATAAAAACTTTACTTTATCCAGTCTGCACCACGGCGTAGAGCCTAAGACGCCATGGATCATAGCTCTTGCAATCGTATCATACATAATGCTAAGGCTTGCATTTCCATGAACGATCACCTGATCTTCTTTGCAGTCCATAAATCCGGCCATAAGCCGTTTTGCTTCGTCGATTCCATCCAGACTGCCATAATTTCTGCAGTCCGTACCTGCCTCGGTCCTCAAAACCGACTTTGAACTGATAATGTCATACATGCCCATAGAAAGATCCAGCTGATGCGGCGACGGTTTGCCTCTCGTCAGATTTAAATCCAGCGATAGCGCTTTTATATTTTGAAATTCTTTTTCCAGTTCATTTTTTTCTGCCAATAATTCTTCACGTGTCATTTCCAAATATGACTTCATAATGTCCTCCCAGTGATTCATTTTGTCTGCCGGCTCTAATCATGCAGCCCGTCCTTCTTCCATTCTCTGATCTGCGCAAGATACGCGCTAATCTGCTTTTCATATCCATTTTCCGTCGGATGATAAAATACCATATCCTCCAGTCCTGTCGGCAAATACTGCTGTGCTGCATAATGATCCGGATATGCATGCGCATATTTATAGCCGCTTCCCCGTCCCAGTTTTGCACTTGATTTGTAATGCGCATCCATCAGATGTGCCGGCACCGGAGGGGTCTTCACTGTCCGTACCGCTTCCATTGCATGAAAGACCGCTTCACAGGCTGCATTACTCTTTGGCGCTCCTGCTACATACGTAACCGCCTGCGACAGTACGATCTGCGCCTCCGGCATTCCCAGACGCTCTGCCGCCAAAGATGCGGCAACTGCCACCTGCAGCGCCTGCGGATCGGCATTGCCGACATCTTCTGCAGCACATATCATAATCCTTCTGGCAATAAACCTGATATCCTCTCCTGCATATAGCATTCTGGCTAAATAATAAACTGCCGCATCCGGATCTGAACCACGCATACTTTTAATGAATGCAGAAACCGTATCATAATGATTATCACCAGACTTATCATAACGAATCACACGTTTTTGAATACATTCCGACGCAACATCCAGCGTAATGTGAATCCAGCCATCCGCACTGCGCTCTGTCGTCAAAACTCCCAGCTCTATAGCCGTAAGCGCGGTCCTTGCATCCCCATTTGCCGCATCCGCCAAAAACTGCGCCGCTTCTTCCTCCAGCGCCGCACGATAAGATCCAAGCCCTTTCTCCGTATCTGAAACAGCACGATGCAGCAGTATTAAAATATCATCTTTCGACAACGTATGCAGTTCAAAAATAACGGATCTTGACAATAGCGCCCCGTTTACTTCAAAATAAGGATTCTCAGTCGTAGCCCCGATCAAAATTACAGTGCCGTCTTCCACAAACGGAAGCAGATAATCCTGCTGGCCTTTATGAAAACGATGGATCTCGTCAATAAACAAAATCGTTTTTTTTCCATACATTCCATAGTTATTTTTCGCCTGGCTAATCATCTCCTCCATTTCCTTTTTCCCTGAGGAAGTCGCGTTCAGCTGCAAAAACCGGGCGCTTGTGGTATTCGCAATGACTCTGGCTAATGTCGTCTTTCCCGTACCGGGCGGGCCGTAAAAAATGACGGAACTAAGCTTATCCGCCTGTATGGCTCGGTACAACAGCTTATCCTTCCCGATGATATGCCGCTGCCCAACCACCTCATCCAGTGTCACAGGCCGCATCCTTGATGCAAGCGGAGATTCTTTTTCTTGATTTTGTTCTCTCATATAATCAAATAAATCCATGTTTCCTCCATGAATCTTTTCATGATGATGTTAACAGCATAAAGATTATTATCATAAATTATCTTCAAAAAATCCCTTGATTCTTGCATATGCCGCATCTTCATCCGGTCCATTGATCTCGATATCAATCCTGTCTGCACTTTCCACATCCAAATCCATAATTTCTGTCAGACTTTCCGCATTTGCAGTTTTCCCGTTTGCCATTACAATGATTTTGCTTTCATATTTATTTACTTCATTTACAAATAATCCTGCCGGTCTTGTATGTATTCCCATTCTGTCTTTGATAATATAATGATATTGTCTCATATTTCGCACCTCTATTTTCTATTTTACTTTTGCCGCTTTGAATTTCTGAAACGATAATAAAGCGTTAATGATTATAGCATAAACAATCGTTCTTTTCAATGCCATCCGGGATTCTGATCATTTTCAACAAATTCTGACATATAACTCTGGATTTATACAAAAGACTATGCTATAATCATAAAAACTAATAACTATGGTACTGCAAAACGTATGGAAGGAAACATCACGTTTTGCAGTATTTTTTGAGGATAAAAACTATGAAAATAACAATTTGTGATGACAGTATGAAGGATTTGATCTCACTAGAAAGCCTGCTTGAAAAATATAAAGCATTAAATCCAAATGCAGACTTCCAAGTCGAAAAATTTTCAAATTCCTCACAGCTCTATGAAAAAATACAAAAAAAAGAACTGGCAGATATCTATATTCTGGATATTCTTATGTCCAAAACAACCGGCATCGATCTGGGTAATGAAATTCGCAGGGTCAGCAGTGACAACGCCATTATTTATATTACCTCATCAGATGATTTTGCACTGGATGCTTTTCATATCCATGCCGTAAGATATCTGTTAAAACCCGTACAGGCAAACCAATTTTTCGAAGCTTTGGACTTTGCCTTTTCTTATGCAGAACTGAAAAAGAGCCCTATGTACCCGATCAAGACCAAAAACGGTCTTCAATCAGTATCCTGTTCCAAAATCGAATACGTAGAAAATGCATCCAGAATGCTGAATGTCCATCTGACTGACGGCAGTACGATCACAAGCATTTTTATCCGCAAATCATTCGAAGAAGAACTGGGAGAACTGATTCATAATAAATGTTTTTTGCAGGTGCATAAGTCTTTTCTCATTAACCTGAACCATGTAAAAAAGCTGGATGGAAACAATATCATTATGAGCAGCGGCGCCAATATCCCTGTCAGCAAAAAAAATATTTCCAATGTGAAAAGACAGTATCTTTTATTTGTATCCGGACAGTATCAATAGGAAGGAACACTATGGACTATTTTAGCAACCTTTCGTATATGATAAGCCATATTTTTTTAATGCTGTTCATATACCTTTTTATTACACATCGTTATTCCAGGATGACTACAAGATTGATTTGTTTTAATTCTTTTGTGTTGCTGACTGTTACGGACTGCATAAAACTAAATGTGTTTCCTGACAATGACTTATGCTATTTTATTGTTACCATTGCCCAAATACTAATTACGCAGCTCACCGGAATTTTAATATCCAAAAAACGAAATACAAAAGTGCTGTTTATGGGGCTCAGCGCTTCTAACTACGTCATTATAGGAAGTGTATTGGCAGCGATTTTATATATTTATACAGGAAAAAGGTTTCCGGCTCTGTTCGGGAGTTTTGTCATCCATGCCGTACTTCTTTATTTTTTGTGCAAAAATATTCGTGAGATCTGGCTGCGCCAGTATGAAAAAGAATATACAAAAGGCTGGTGGAAATTATGCCTGATTCCTGTATTTTTTTACTGCAGCTTTTCGTGCATTGCTTTCTTTCCGCGTACGCTTTACGAAGATCCGGAAAACATTCTGGGCATTCTGTGCTTTGTTGTTACGATGTTTGTCTCTTATGTCGTTGTGCTGCAGTATGTGGAAAGCGAAGCAACGCAAAAAAATATTTATCTGAAAAATATACTGTTTGAATCTTATATCAAAGGTCTGGAAAATCAGTTTTACCTGGTGGAACAATCGGAACAAAATCTGAAAATCCTACGTCATGATATGCGTCATTTTTCCGGTATGATAAGCCAGCTGCTCGATCAGCAGGAATATGACGAAATCCGCAGGACTTTGTCCTATATTGATGATGTTACAGATGAGAACAAAATTGTGAAATACAGCAATAATCTGATGGTAAACACCATTATATCCAAAATGATGAAACGGGCAGATTCCTTTCATGTCAAAGTTAATCTGGACCTTGCGGTAGAAAAGGACCTTCCCGTTAACAATTATGAGTTTTCTGCAGTAATCGCAAATCTGTTTGAAAATGCTCTGATCTGTGTAAAGGATTTTGAACCGGAAAAAAGGCAGGTAGACATCATCGTTCACTGCTCTTTCAGACAATTATTTATACAGACCAAAAATGCATATGAAAAAGAAATCATCTTCGACTCTCAAACAGGTCTTCCCAAAAGTGATAAAGGAGAAAACCACGGACTTGGAATGCAGAGCACTTTAGCATTTTCAGATAAAATCGACGGTTCGATCGACTGTTTTTGCGAAAACGGCATTTTTCATCTGATTTTATTTGCAAAATTTTAATCATACCACAAGCATACGGTTGAAAATTGGCAAATATTTGCGAAAAAATAACACTCTCCGCCTCTTTAAAAATTGATATAATAAAGCAGGTCATTTAAAAGAATTGAAAAATCAAACGCACTGCTAAAGATACCAGAGGATGGAGGTTTTCATGCTAAAAACGTTTATTCGATATGCATTTTTTATTATAACATCTGCAATACTTATTATATTTTTTATTAATTTTCTGCTTACGCTGCACACATTAAAAGCGCAGCAGTTCAATACATTTTATACCAAGTCCGAGCAGGTCATCCATACGCTGGAAACAAATCAGGAAGAGCTGTCTATCATACAGGCAAATTTAGACGAAGATTATCTGACCAGAGCCAAAGCGGCAGCCTACATATTTGAAACACAGCAGGACGTCACTAAAAATGTAAAAGAAATGCGTTATCTGGCCAAACTGCTGAATGTCGACGAATTACATGTCATTGACGAAAACGGCATCATCGTATCTGCGTCCATATCCAGATATGTAGGATTCGACATGTCTGCTCATGCCCAATCCAGAGCTTTTTTACCTTTGCTGGACAGTGATGATGAGGACGCCTATTTTATTCAGGAGGCCCAGCCAAATGCTGCGGACAAAAAGATTATGAAATATATAGGCGTTTCCAGAAAAGATAACAAAGGGATTGTCCAGGTTGGATTCAAACCGACCAGACAGCTGGAAGCCGAGTCCAGAAATACTTACGAATATATTTTTTCACGGTTTCCTACGGATGCCGATGAAGAATTGTTTGCCGTAGACCGCAATACCGGAGATATTTTAGGCCATTCTTCCGGAATTGAGCGTACGTTTGATGATGAATACTACCAGCCCGCTCAGCTGTTGGACTGCACAAAAGGCGCATATAAAAAAGACAAATCCGGAAAAATTATGTATGTGGCAGTAAGGGAATACAATGATATTTTAATCTGCTTTGCCCTGCCGTTGCAAGTATTGCTGAATCAGATATTAAAACATGTATTGCGAACGTTGTTTTATTTATTACTTGTAGAAGCTATCGTCATCCTGCTGTTAAATTACCTTGTAAAACAAAAAGTAGTCAATGGCATTCATCAGATTATGGAAGATCTGTCTGCGATTACAAACGGCAACCTGGACACAACCGTTACCGTAGGTGGCAATCGGGAAATGGAAGCTCTCAGTGATGGAATTAATACAATGGTAAAAAGTATTATCAGTATTTCCGACCGTATTTCTACCATTATTCAAATCAGCGGCATTCCGCTGGCTGCTTTTGAGTATAAGCTTGGCAGACAGCATGTATTCGTTACTTCAGGACTAAAAGAACTGCTAAACCTTCCTGACGGGAAAGCGAAAGAGCTTTATCAGAATTCACTGCTGTTCGACAGATATATCTGTGATCTTACAGACCGGCCATTAAAGGGCGAAACAGATATTTTTAAAATCAGTAATGATAAATATGTGCGCATTCACATGTCCGAAGCTTCCGGTACGCATCTGGGCGTTATTACTGACATCAGCAAAGATATGCTGGAAAAGCAAAAAATGCTGTACGAAAATACGCACGATGCTCTGACCGGACTTTATAAATATGCCTGTTTTAAGCAAAAATCATCTGAAATTCTGCAGAAAATGCTGTTTGGCAATATTTGTGCCGTTGTCATGCTTGATCTGGATCATTTTAAATCCATCAATGATACTTATGGCCATGATACAGGCGACAATTATCTAAAGAGCTTTGCAGAGGTGTTAAAGTCTATGCCCGAAGAACACTTTATAACAGCAAGACGTTCCGGGGACGAATTTTGCATGATGATTTATGGCTGCGCGGAACATGCAGATATTATCAGCCATTTGGACGCCTTTTACCAAACACTGAAACAGCGTGCGATCGCATTATCTGCTGATACAACAAAAATCATCAGCGCTTCCGGCGGTTTTTCCTGGACGTCTGATTCAGGCTGTGGCATTGAAGAACTGTTAAGCCAGGCAGACGAAGCTCTCTATGATGTAAAAAGACAGACAAAAGGACAATACAGAGAATACCGGCTGCCAAAAACCGGACATCATCCGTAAACTCTGAATATCCAAATACCCGTTTCTAAAAACATGATGCTCTCAATTTCTGATTCTCAGTGTTTATTTTCAATCAAGAGTCATGATTTAGAAACGGGTCGATATTTATACTTTCTTAATCTATTCTTTCTTAATTTATTCTGTCTTATCTTTTTCCGAATCTTTAAGAATCGTTAAGCTGTCGATTTTGCGTAAAGCCTCTTCTTTATCTTTTGCTCCGTCAATAATCATTCTTACCATTTCCATAATTGTTTTAAATTCGTCTCTTGTCATTTTCATTCCTCTCCTTTCTTCCACAAACAGATGCCACTGACAGTCTTTTTGCTATCTCCCGAATATCCATCCGGTCTACATCTACCGTAACATGCGCATACTTTTCATACAATGGACAGCGGATATCCATAAGCTCCTGCAAAGTCTGACCCGGCTCCATTACAACGCCTCTTTCCTGTAAATCTCCAAGGCGTGTTTTCAGGCTTTCATATGACAGCTTTAAATAAACAACTGTTGAAATTTCACGCAGATGCTCCATCGCCTGTGTTCCGTATACAGCGCTTCCGCCTGTAGCAATAACCGTATTGGAAACACTTATCCCTGCATTGATCCGATTTTCTATTTCCAGAAATCCCTGCTGCCCATATTCGAAAATAAGCTCATGCAGACGTTTTTTTGTCTGCTCCTGTATTTCCAGATCACTGTCCAAAAAACGATAACCAAGCATCTTGGCCAGAACAACGCCAACTGTACTTTTGCCCGCTCCCGGCATTCCTATCAATGTAATATTTTTGCAGTTCATAAATCCCTCTTTCTTTCAGTATTTCATTGATACACACATGGTAACAGCGCCATGGGTTACCGGAACTGTTACCACACATTATGTTACTTTTCACGGGGTGGGGCAAGTAATAAAGCAACAGTTTAGACAAAGTGTTGCTTTTTCCGGATTACCGGACGCCGGATGGT
>CAJUBQ010000038.1 GCA_910584595.1 uncultured Eubacterium sp. | reverse complement strand
CGTCCGGTAATCCAGAAAAAGCAACACGTTGTCTAAACTGTTGCTTTGTTACTTGTCCACTCCCGTGAATAGTAACAGTCTATCTTATTATTTGTTTCCTTTTCCCGTATTTTACTTGTTGAATAAATCCATGTATGATAAAATATGTGCAACTATCTTAATATAAAATGTCGGAGGATATTATGCAGAAGTTTGCTTTAGACCATATAAAATCATTTACCCATTCAAACGAAATTGAAATAAAGCCTATTACCGTATTCGTCGGAAAGAACAGCTGCGGAAAAAGCAGCCTCCTTCGATTTCCTATTGTTTTAGCCCAGACATTCAAAGAAGATGCCCTTACCCCATTATTGCTGTTTGGGAAGTTCATTGACTATGGCAATTATGATGATGTTGTTTACAGACATAAAGAGCAATCCATCGGATTCAAACTGACATTCGGACCCGAAGCCGCAGATTATATCCGGCGCAGATATCGATTTCAGCGGCACTATACTAACACATATTTTAAAGCAGCTATTAAAACAAAAACAATTGAGATACAAGTATATATCCATAAACCAGTAAAAAAACTACTAGTGCAGGAAATAAGATTAACCGTCAATGGAGAAGATCTGTGTTCGCTTTGTCAGGAAAAAAATGCATTTATTTTTAGATTTCATCAGCTGTATTCCAGTGAAACATGGAAGACCCGCGAGATTAAAATATCTCTGTTAAATATAGAATTTGACAAATTTATACCAAAACTGAACGAATATGAACTGCTGAAACAATATTTGTCAGAGAACAAGATTTTAAAAAAAGGCATCACCAGTATTTCCGAACATGGTTTTATGCAAGATCTGTCGGAATACATCGAAATGAATGTCTGTGAAGAAGAACAAATAAAAGCAATCGCTGTTTTACATACCACACATATTATAAATGCATACTTTAGGGGGATACAGGATTGCTTAGAAAATGAGGCTGAAAGCATCTCTTATATTGGTCCTTTTCGGGAATCTCCAAAACGAACCTATCGAGACTCAGAAAGCAGTGTAAAAGATGTGGGCGTTTATGGTGAAAATGTAAGCATGATTTTACGCCAGGCTGCCCAAAGCGACCGTAAACTGCTGCAAAATGTTTCAACATGGCTGCAAAAAACTATGGGTTATTCCTTGGATATTAAAGATGTAGGAAATGGTCTCTACAGTCTGATTATTTGCGGGAACGAAGAATCAGATAATATCATAGACGTAGGATTCGGAATTTCTCAGGTTTTACCGATTGTGACACAATTATTTCATACAGATACGTATGAACAGCGCCTATATTCTCCGTACCGAAAATATAAAAAAACAGTCGTATTTGAACAGCCGGAAATTCATCTTCATCCGGCTGCACAGGCACAGCTGGCAGATTTATTTGTGAATTGTGTAAGCAGCAAATCAGATGTTAAACGCATATTAATCGAAACCCATAGCGAACATCTGATTCGAAAACTGCAAGTATTGGCTGCAGATCCTGATGTGCCTATCAGCAATGATCAGATTGCGATTTATTATGTAGATAAAGATCATAATGGTGATTCCTATGTAACAAAAATGGAATTGAATAAAAACGGACAATTTGAGAAAACATGGCCAAACGGCTTTTTTGATAAAAGTTATGAGTTAACAAAAATGTTACTGCATGCAAACAGTAAAAACCGCCAACAGGAGAATCAGAATGATTGATATTGTATTATGCCACAGCATTTTAGAAAAATGCAAGTCCGTAGATGCTTTTTCTGAAAACGCTGCGCATGTAGAACTGGTACGAAGAATACGCCAACATCGGATGGTAATATCTGAAGAGCTGCTGGATTTTTATGAAGCATACTTCGAAGAAAAAGGCCCGGAATGGCTGGAATGGTATCAAACACTTTGTATTGCCATCTTTAATATAAGGGAAAGAACCGTTATCGTTACTCCTTCTTCTGACAGATGTTACCTAAAAGAACAAGCATACCAAAACGCATTAGCCGCAGCCGCTCTCAGTCATGAAACGAAAGATAAGATAATCCTTATGGAGCCGAAGCGCAAAATATCCAATGCAAAGAATCTTGGCATATCTGTTTTCAATATAGAAGATATCATGGATACGAGTGGAAATAATCTGTTTTCCATGTATACTCTGCCTGTAAATGGAAAATCCGTACCGGAAGGAAGTGAAAGCAAATGGATCGCAGACTGGCTGGGACGTTTTATAAATGAAGAACATTATATACAGATTTTTGATAATTATTTACTCACAAAAGAAGGCATAAAATACCTGAAAAAGTTTATCCTTAAATATATGGCAAATGATGCCGATATTGAAATCTATTCACTCAAAGATCCGGCATATCCTGAACAGCAGATCAAAAAAGAACTGTCAGAGAATCATAATATAAAGCAAAAATTTTCTGTGTATTATGTTAAAAACAAGAAAGATTTGCATGCAAGAAGCATTCAGGGTTCCAAATACATTATACAGATTGATCGAGGATTATCCGTATTCGGCAGAGATGGAAAAACATTCCAGTCTGTCATTAGTATATTCGAAAATAATGGCACTCCAAGAATCATATTAAAAGAATCCCAGTTAACCCGGATCATATAATAACCAAAAATATCAAAAAATCAGGATAGGCGCTAATTATGAACATAAAAACACCCTATAAAGTAAAATGTTTATCATGTGGATCAGAAAATTTGATTGCTATGGAATTGGAATGTACTGGCTCTTATGAGAGAACTATTGGACTCGAATTAGAGCATCTGGCAACATTCGATGACTGCTGTTCCTCTTGCGGTAACCCCATCGCTGTGCAAATAGAATTATGGGAATATCCGGAAGGAACGGTTGACGCCTATGCCGTCCGATTAGAAGGTGCAGAAGAAATAGAAAAACCTGTATTTATTCAGGAAATATAACTGTGCCACTTCATATTTTCCAAACATGCATCCTCTATTCCAACCTCAACAAACAGTCTTCCCGAATAGAGAATGCATATTTTTCAATTACTTTCATCGCATTCATCATTCATGACCCATCCTGCGATTCCTATCGTTTGCCATCAGAGCATCACCTGCTGTTTACACAGCATCCTATATGCCACAGCCATCAGCCCTACTGATATAAGAACTGCTGCCATCAATATTCCGCCTTCTGAAAATCCGTAAAACAAATCCACAACTCTTCTGCATATACGCGAAAACGCATGATCCTGTCCGCTTTCCAGCATATGTCCCATTCGCTGGCCACCGATGCAGACCGTCATCCATAAAACCCAGAAAATCGTATATACCTTATTCCCATATTTTAAAAACAATGCTCCCATCACCGCATTTAACGCAACAACTGCCATACAAACCGGTACTATATATTTCCATTGAAAAAGGAACTGCAAATCCACTTCAATTTGTATTCCTGCATAAGCAATCTGCATGATCCATTTTTCCAATAAACAAAATAAGTATGCGATCCCTACTCCTAAAATATTTTGGAGAAACGCAAACCCATACAGCGCAGGCAGCAAACGTCTGCGGGACATCCCCATACTAACCAGTATATTAAAATATAGCGGCAGGCTGCTCATTCCCAGAAACACCATAAGCATCCCCGGAACAACTATCGCCATGACTGTACCTAACGGAAAAATACTATCTTTTTCTCCCATCCCATAAACTGCAATTACCATCATAAGCTCTCCCAGCAGGAACACTCCTAATTCCAATCCTGGAACCAGCACGATCTCATCCCACCGCAGGCAAAATTGCTTTTTTATATCACCAAACATTCGCAACTCCTCCAATTTTATGTTCTTACTTCAAATTTCCTGATCACACGCCAGCTTCCCATATTCGCTGCAGCAAAGATGATGCTGCCAACAGCCATAATGCTCCACTCCATTGTCTGCATCCGGCCTTTACCGTCTATAAACATCAAAAACCAGATTTTTTCAAATTCCACTCCATAAGCGACTGCAAATCCGATCGCACCACAGATAAAGGCAACTACTATCGTTATTGCGATATATACTGCTTTTCCCCACTTGATAAAAGCAATGCCTAAAAATTTTGATATTCCTTCTACAATCAGAAAAGAAGAAATCATACAGACAACATCCGGCTGCTCGACATGCATCAGACTTCCCATAAGCCGATACAACAGCAAACATTCTGTTATCATCAGGGCATTCATCAAAAGATTTCCCCAAAATGCATGTTTTCGAAGACATCCAAACGAAATGGGAATCGAATAATAATACCCTGCGGACGAAATTCCTGTTGTAAACAATAGCAAAAATGCCACACCTATCACAGCGTTTGGGATCGTATGAAGCAATTCCTGAATATCATCTCCCTGTACCAACCATATATAAGCTGACATTGCAGCGCCTAATGCTGCCGCTGTGAGAACATAGCGTTCTGCCTGCATGATAAAATACCAGCACACACACCTCCATCCACCTTTTCTCATACTGCATTCTCCTCTCCACACACCGCCAGAAACAACTCCTGCAAACTGACCGGCTGAATGGTTACATCATATCCGTTTACTATCTCCTGTCCTTTTTCCAATATCACTGTCACCCCTTTGCTCCGTCCCATTTTATTGACACGATGCATCGTAAGTCCTGCACATGCTGCATCCACATATTCTGCATTCCCGCTGACGTGGAAGCTGCGGCTCAATAAATCCTGCGTATTTTCTTTGCAGACAACCATACCTTCCTTTAAAATAATAACTTCTTCAAACACATCCGCAGCTTCTTCGATAATATGTGTGCTAATTATAAATGTCCGTCCGGTATTCGTATATTCTTCTAGTATCAGCCTGTAAAACTGCTCTCTGGCCACTACATCCAGGCCGGCAACAGGTTCATCCATAATGGTAATATCTGCTTTGCTCGCCAAGGCAACAATGACCGTTACCATACTCATCATGCCTTTGGATATTTTAGAAATTCTTTTTTTTACATCCAGATGAAATAAGTCTATTAGCTGCTCTGCCATCTGCTTATCCCATTTCGGATAGAAAATTGACGCTGTTTTTAAATACTCCTTTATTTTCATCGTATTAGGGCCAAATGTCGTCGCAGCATTGAGCTCTCTGGAAAAGCATAAATGATCCAACGCTTTCTGATTTTCCCAGACAGGCATCCCATCATAAGTAACCGTTCCGCCTGTCACCGGATTTTGTGCTGTCATAACCGATAAAAGCGTTGTTTTTCCGGCGCCATTCCTTCCAATCAGGCCATAGATTTTTCCATGTTCTATTTCCAGATTAATATTTTTTAATACGTCTGTTTTGTTATATGTTTTTACAATATTTTCACATTTTAAACTCATTGAATCCTCCAATCCTGTGCTCTGTACAAATGTTTAAGCACATGTTTCATCACCTTTCACGCTGCTGTTTCAGCTTTCGGCTGACGGCTGTTTTCGGCCCCTTATCATCTCAATCAATTCCTCCTCACTGATTCCAAGACTGGCAGCCTCTACGAGCAGCGACTTGATAAAATTTTCATAAAATGCATCTTTCCGTTTCTTTTTTACAGCCTGTTTCGCGCCCTGTGTGACAAACATCCCAATTCCTCTTTTCTTGTACAAAATCCCCTCATCTACAAGCAAATTGATTCCTTTTGCCGCTGTTGCCGGATTAATCTTAAAAAACTTTGCCAGTTCATTCGTGCTGGGCACTTTTTCCTCTTCCAGAAAAACGTCCCTTAGAATATCATTCTCAATCATTTCACTAATCTGCAAATAAATCGATTTTTCCTGATTTAAGATCTCATTCAAACATTTCACCTCTCTCCTATCATTTTATCTATATTTCAATGTTTTGGCTTTCTCCTATACGATTCCTTATGATTTCTTCTTTCGTACCTCTGATTACAGGTTATATAGTTTAATGGTTCATTACTTATGTAAGTAACTATATCACCTTGAGGTTATTTTGTCAATCGTTTTTTCTTTTATAAAATAAAAAATAAGCCTTCCACAATTAGAAGGCTTATTTTACATCCAAATTACTTTCACTTATTTATCGTTTCGTTATACATTCATCTTCTGTACAAGCGCTAATACACGTCCTGCACATTCACGTACAGCTTCCTCAGAAAGCTCACCCCGCTCAAATGCTTTTCGTATTTCAGCTTCGTCGTTGCCATTCCCCGGCATAATGACATCATTACCGACGGCGGCACACTGCCACGGCACGCTGCCGTCTTTTGGCACTGTTGTATTCCAGTCGGACATCATCACTCCGTCAAATCCCCACTCGTTTCTTGCAATCGTTGTACACAAATCTTTGCTGTTTGCTGCATGTGTCCCATTGATCTGATTATACGATGTCATAATTGCTGCAGGCGCATGGTTCTTTACAGCTATCTCAAAACCACGCAGATAAATTTCCCGAAGCGCCCGTTCAGATATACAGACATTGACTCCCATCCGGTTGTCTTCCTGATTATTGCATGCAAAATGTTTGATCGTTACACCACATCTTCCATCCTCCTGCACCCCTTGCGTAACTGCTGCCGCCAACATTCCCGATAAATACGGATCTTCAGAAAAATATTCAAAATTACGCCCGCACAAAGGATTTCTATGGATATTCATCCCAGGCGCCAGCCAAAGATCTACATGAAATTCTTTCATTTCAGCAGCAATTGCCCTGCCGAACCGCTTCATCAGCTCCAAATCCCAGGTCTGTGCCAACAGCGTTCCAACCGGAAATGCCGTACAATATTGGTAATATACATCGGCTCCTTTATGATATTCCATCGGCTCCAAAAAACCGTTTTCCAACGATCCGAGAACCCCTACCCCATATACCGTATCTGTTGCTTTATCTACTTCATAGCTCTGACGCAGACGGATCCCTGCCGGACCGTCTGCCATAATAAGCGAACGAACCCCATAGCTTTCTTCGAGCGCTTCTGTCGTTTCTCCTGCAGAACCTGGCACACGGGTTCCGGCAGAGCCGAGCGTACTGGCTCCCTGTGTGATATTTCCATACAGCAGCGGTATGAGCTGCTGCGCAGAAAGCTCTTTTTCCAGCGCATTTGAACGGCTCTCCGCTGCTCTTTTTTCTGTATGTTTCCTACGTTCTGCTTTTGGTTCAAAGAAAATAACCGGAATATTTTCTGCTTCTGCCATAGAAATTCTCTCTCCGGCCTTTTTTTGATCCGGCTCTGCTTTACATAACTCCTGAAAATCCATAGTCGCATTGCATAAATCGTTCGTTTGTTCAAGCGTCACCTGCTCCGCAACTTCCAACACTGCAGCCGGCTGCAGATCGTACAGATGTTTGCCTGCCCATACAATATACTTTCCGGCCTCAATCACCCATGCATGTATCTTTTCAGAAAATACTGCCAGCTGTTTCTGATGCACTGTAACTGTAAGCTTCTGCTCCTGATGCGGCTCTAACAGATTTGTTTTCGCAAAACCGGACAATCTGTGAAATTCCTTTTCCAAACCTGTCTGCGGCATTGTAATATATACTTGCACGACTTCTTTGGCCGCATAGGTATCTCCTATATTTTTTACAGAAACCCGGATTTCGAATCCGCCGTCGTTGATCTGTATTCCTTCGCATTTCGTCAAAAATTGTGTATAAGACAACCCATAACCAAACGGAAACAAAGGCTGTATTCCAAAACTGTCAAAATAACGGTATCCGACATAAATTCCTTCCCGATATTCTTCTTTTTCTAGATTTCCGTTTAAATGGCTAAACTCATCTGCATACGGATAATCTTCATAATGCTTCGCCCATGTCGCTGTGAGTCTGCCACCAGGCGTAATTTTCCCATACAATACATCTGCAACCGCACGTCCGCCCTCCTGACCAGGCAGCGATATATGCAGTACGGCACAGATATTTTGCATCTCCTGCAAAATATCTGTCAATTCCACAGGCGCCCCTACATTTAAAATCAATGCAATTGGAATCTGCCTTTGATTCAAATAACAAAGATCTTCTTTCTCTTTTTCGCTTAAGTAGTAATCGCCCGCCGTTTTGGTTCGATCCTTTCCTTCTCCGGAAAAACGGCTTAATACATAAATTACAGCTTGAGCGCCTGTCAGATCTTCCTCGGTAATCTTACGTCCCTGCGGCATGGAAAAAGGATTTACCGCGTACGCATCAAATGGATTATCGACTTTTTTTGCATCGTCTAAAATCTTATTTTTCCATTCGTTTCTCGCAGTTACATAACGATTCCGGTAATCGGCCAGCCAGTTATTACTTGTAATGGTAATGCCGGCCTCTTGCAAACCTCTGTAAACAGAAATATTTTCCCTGTTATTTACATCGCCGGAACCAATCCCGCCCTTTACCGTCTTTGCTGCGCCGCTGCCAAACAACGCAACCGGAACATCGTCTTTTAATGGCAGCATCCCTTCATTTTTCAGCAACACAAATCCTTCAGCCGCCATTTCCCTGGCCAGCCTGCCATGTGCAAGCTCTCGGTCGGAAGGATTCGGATTTTTTGTACCACTGTGAAATCTTTGATTGAGATCCATAGCTCCTCCTGATTATCTCCTTGCTATCATTGCAGAAACTTCGCGTTTTTATTCTTTTACCCCGCCAAGCGTCACTCCTGCAATTATGTATTTTGACAACAGCAGATACACAACAATAATCGGTACAATCGCTACTGTAATCATCATATATATTTTAGCCATATCAAAATTCATATAATCTGCGCCACGCAATGTTGCAATCAGAATCGGCACCGTCATCTTATCCTTTGACTGAATGACCAGAGCCGGAACGAAATAATTGTTCCATGATCCTACGAAAGTAAAGATCGCCTGCACTGCTATTGCCGGCTTCATAATCGGAATTACAATCCGATTAAAGGTTTTAAACTCTCCAGAGCCATCAATTCTGGCTGCTTCTACCAATGACAGTGGCAAGGACGACTGAAGGTAGCTGTACATAAAGTAAAATACAGATGGTGATGCAATAGAAGGAATAATCAGCGGCAGCAGGGAATCATACATCCCCATATTTGTAATCAACCGCAAAAATCCCATTGCAGTAACCTGTGTCGGCATAACAAGGATAGCCATAATAAATGTAAAAGCCGCCTTTTTTCCTTTAAAATCATATGCATACAATCCATATGCCGTCAATGCTGAAAAATAGGTGCAAATCGCCGCACAGCTGCCGGAAACAACCAGGCTGTTAACAATTCCTCGAAACATCGGAAATGTTCCGTCATTTGCAACATTTTTCAGATTATCAAAAAAATGTGTACCCGGCAGCGCAGAAAAACCTTTCTGGAGCTCTGCATGGGAACGCGTTGCATTGACAAACAGAATATAGAAAAAGAACAGGCACATAAACGACAAAATAATCAGTAAAATATGTGCAAATACAGTCCGCGCACGATTTGATTCATTTGCTTTCATAATCTTATCTCCTTCCTACCGTCTGGCTTTTTTTCTTGCTTTTTTTGCTGCTGCCTTTGAACCATCCGGATCATCATTATTGGTCATTCGGTATACAACAAAACACAAAATGCCGCTGACGATAAACAGGTAAACAGACAACGAACCCGCCATACCATAATTTTTGCTCTTTAAATGGCTGTTTAAGAACATAATCAGCGTCATTGACGTACGATCCGGACTTCCCTGCCCGTTTGTAAGAATCTGTGGAACATCAAACATCTGCAGACCACCGATAATTGAAGTAATGAGTGTATAAGCAAGAATCGGACGGATAAGCGGCAGTGTAATACGGAAAAATCTCTGCATACTATTACAGCCATCCAGTTCAGACGCTTCAAATATATCCGGACTAATACCCATAATCGCGGCCATCAGCATGATCGTTGTATTTCCAAACCACATCAGAAAATTCATCAGCCCAACAAGCGACCTTGTTCCATATACTGTACCGAGAAAATCAATCGGCTGACTTGTCAAACCTATTGACATCAAAATGGAATTAATCGGACCATTTGTAGAAAACATGGTAAAGAACAGCATTGCAAACGCAGAGGCCATAATCAGATTCGGCAAATAGATAACTACCTTGAAAAACTGTGTCCCACGTATCTTTAAGCGAGCATCTACAAACCATGAGGCAAGCAAAAGCGCGATCACAATCTGTGGGACAAAACCTACAATCCATAAAATCATTGTATTTCCGGCATATTTAAGCATATCTGATTTCAGCAGACTGATGTAATTCTCCATCCCTATAAAATTTGGCCCAATTTCTTTGATTCCTGAGCGGTAATATTCAAAAAAACTGTATCGGATCGTATCTGCTAAAGGAATTAATGAAAAAATGAAAAAGCTGACAAAAAATGGAAGAATAAACAGATATCCCCATTTTGCATAGCTTATGCTTTTACTTCTTGTCTTCATAAACAATCATTCCTCTCTATTTTTTATAAACAGCAGGGCATGCAAACCCTGCTGTTGTTAACAAAGACCGAACTGCAGCGCTTTTATGATGAGATTACGGCCACTGAATCTCCGTAATTTCCGGATAACGTTCTTTAATCGCTGTTTCAAAGTTAGATTTTGCTTTGTCAAAATCAACCTGATCCTGGAAGTAATCGCTAAATGCATTCTGAATCAGCTCTACGCATCCCTGATCGTAAGCAGATAATGGCGCCATCTTGATATTTTCTGCAACAGGCGCAAAATATTTGAATGCATTTTGTCCGCCAAGAAATTCAGATGGGTACAATTCGTCGTTTTCTGCCGCTTCCTGCATACTGCTGCGTGCATTTGTAAACTCTGCGTAATCCTGTGAAATCTTAGCCAGATTTTCTGCATCTGCTGTCAGCGCAAGAATAATATCTTTTACGTGCTTTGGATTATCTGTACCTGTACATGCATGGATATAAGAACCGCCCCAGTTATATTCCTGTGGTGGATTCGTAACTGCCCAGGCTCCATTATCGCCATCCCAGTTTGGCTTTAACGTAAAGTCAATGCCCCATGCAGGGAAAAGGAACGCAAATACTTTCGATTCTGATCCCATCGCCTTATTCCAGTCATCATTCCACTGTCCTTTTACCGTCTTATTAAAGTAGCCTGCATCCAGCCATTCTTTGGAATCACTTATCCAGTCCATAATTTTCTGATCTACCTTTAATACAGTTTCTCCAGCTGCCATCCACGGCTGTGAAATACTGTTGCCATACAGACGGAACGTATCTGCATACGAAGAAAATGTATAATATCCCTTTTCTTTCAGTTCTGCCGCAGTTGTCTTAAGTGTATCCCAATCTTTTACTTTCTGACCGATTTCCTCCGGATCATCCGTACCAAACGCATCTTTTGCAATGTCTCTGCGATATACTAACAATCCCGGACAGCACTGCCAGGTGGAACCTCTTTGTACGCCGTTCACATCAGAAGCTGTTACTTTTGTAAAATCATACTGATCTGCCAGATCTTTCTCCGGATCTATGCCAAGGTCTGTAAGCGGCATTGCAACGTCTGCATCTGCATCCGTATATTTAAACACATAGTCTGTTTCTGATAAAAAGATATCCACCTTATCATCTGCAGCGGCATCTGCCTGATTCAAAAGAGCCTCGTCTAACTTCTGCTGATAAACTCCATCCTGATTTGGATTGATAATCCAGTGGATTTCCGTTCCGTCCTTTAAATATGTAATCGTTCCGTCACTGGAAGTTTCCTTTACTTCCGGATAAACAGCCTGCACACGCTGACTGAACTCGTTATTCCAGCTGTAGATATTAATTACTTTGCCTTCTTCAGAATCAGAACCGGCATCTGCCTGGTTATCCGTATCCCCGCCTGTCTGCGAACTGGTTCCCGCATCTGCCTGCCCTTCTGTTTTTGTACTTGTATTGGCGTCACTGCCGCATCCGGCTGCACCAATCGCTACGACTGCTGCCAATAACATGCTAACCACTTTCTTCTTCATTTCTAAATCCTCCTTTTATTCATTATCAAAGCATTTCCTGCTTTATACACGATATTATAATGAAAAATCCCCTTAAAAATATACTAAATGAATTATAAAAATATCAAAATAATGTCCTATTTTAGTTAAAATATAAAAATACGCTGATTTACTGATATTTTTTCAATTCTTTTTAATATTTTTCCTAATTAATACGCTGCATCTTGCTATAAATTATATAATCCATCATTTCCTTGCTGATTACAGGAAAAACAATTTGTTCGGTGAAGCATCAGGAAATATCTAAAACAATTTCGGTACGCTCATGCATCATAGATTCCGGTACGTAATTTCCCTCCAGCGCTTTTCCATTTACAGAAAGCTTCTTACATCCTGACTGCAAATGTCCAGGATTGTTCACTACAATATGCAGATGTTTGCCGCGGAAATCTTTCTCAATTTCAAACTTTTCCCAACCGGCCGGAACTGCAGGTTCGATTTTTAGTCCGTCGAAATCCGGACGCATTCCCAAAATGCCTTCCACACAGCCTGTCATAACTGTCGATGCGGTTCCTGTCAGCCAATGCACATGAGACCGGCCAAAATGCGGACTGTCTTTTCCTTCGGTAAACTGTCCGTAGCAATACGGCTCCAGCTTACGAATTTCTGCCCGGTCATTTTGTGCTGCAGGCGCATTTTCCATAAAATATTCAAATGCACGATCTCCATGCCCGCATAAAGCTTCCGCCAATATGAGCCAGCCCTGGGACTGTGAAAAAATCCCTGCATTTTCCTTTGTTCCGGCATTATATATCACCGCGAGCGCCCCGTCAAATGCATGTTTATGATACGGCGGAGTCATCAGCATCGCGCCATATTCCGTATTCAGCTTATGATATACTGCATCCAATACCTGATCTGCCTGTTTTGGATCTGCTAATCCGCTGATGACTGCCCAGCTTTGCGGATTGAGCCAAAGATTGGCCTCTGGATCTGATTTTTTTCCGATCACTTCTCCCTGTTCTGTAAATCCACGGATAAACCAGTCTTCATCCCAGCACAGGCTCTGAATATCTGCTCCAAGTTTTTCCTGTGTCTGATCTAAGTATGTAAGATAGTCTGTATCTTTCTGATATTGTGCAAATTTCTTTAAAATCGTCATTGCATAATATAATTGAAACGCAACAAACGAAGATTCTCCGTCTTTCCCAAGGCGCAGACAGTCATTCCAATCTGCATATAACCCGGCAGGCATTCCATGAACGCCCAGATGATTCATCGAAAAATCAATCGCCCGTTTCAGATGTTCATAAACCGTATCCTCCCCTTGATCTGCATATGGAATGATTTCGCCGATAAATTCCATATTTCCTGATTCCGCAACATACTTATAAACTGTCGGAAACAGCCATAACGCATCATCCGCGCGGTATGCCGGATGACCGGTTTCTTTTACATAAGACGCATCCTCCGGTGTATCTTCATGGCCTGCATGATGCGTAAATTTCACGAGCGGGAGGCCTCCGCCATGATGCACTTGTGCAGAAAGCATAAACCGTATTTTTTCTACAGCCATCTCCGGCGCCAGATGAATGATTCCCTGGATATCCTGTACCGTATCCCGATATCCGTATCCGTTGCGAAGACCACAGTAAAAAAACGAAGCTGCCCGCGACCAGATAAATGTCATAAAACAGTTATACGCATTCCACGTATTAATCATCGTATTAAATTCCGGACTTGGCGTTTTTACCTGGAAATGCGACAGTTTTTCATGCCAATATTCAATCAGTTCCTGTAATTCATGTTCACATACCTGTTCTGTCTGAACATAACGGCTTACAATTGCCGCTGCCTGTGCGTCGCTTTTCATTCCAAGCACAAACGCCAGATATTTTGTTTCCCCTGGCGCCAGATAGATATCTGTCATAAGCGCTCCGCATCCGTTTTCGTTATAGCTTAGCTCTCCGCTTAATCTGCCGCCGGCAACCCCTGCGGGATCTCCATACCCGTGATAACGGCCAAGAAACTTTTCTTTATCTCCGCAATAAGATGATACTTTTGCGCCTGCCAGACCAAAAAAGCGTTCCGTCATAATCTTGTCATCTACATCTTTTCCATCTTCCACTCCATCTAAATTACCGTGGACTTTCTGGCAAATACGGTCTTCATGAAATTCTGTCTTTGTAATAAACTGCGAATACTGCAAATTGACCTGATCCTGTTCATAGTTACTGTTATTTGTAAATTCTGCATATCCTGTTACACTTAAATTTTTCGGCATATCTGACTGATTTGCAACCATCAGTTCCCAGACTTCATATTCCTGCTCCAGCGGAACATAATACAACACCTGCGTATGAATGCCGCTGTAATCTGCTGTCATCTTTGTATAGCCCGTCCCATGCCTGCACTCACTCTTATATTCTGATAAATCCTTTCCTACCGGCTGCCAGGACGCAGACCAGAAATCCTTCGTATCATTATCACGAATATAGATATAACGCCCCGGCTGATCGAACTGATTAAAAATATAACGCAAAATTCTGCCGTTAGCCCCTGACTTTGCAAAACTATACCCGCCCGCCTGATTAGAAATCAGCGCACCATACTCTGGCGAACCAAGATAATTTGCCCATGGCGCAGGCGTATCCGGCCTGTCAATGACATACTCGCGTTTTTCGTCATCAAAATATCCAAATTTCATAATTCATTTACTCTCCTTATATATGTCATTTATCCTGCCCTTTTAAAGCTTTGCCTCTATTTTTTCCAACATAATCTCATCGATGCAAATGCGATGTTTCTGATCTATCTGTTCTCCGTCAACTGCTCCCATAGAAATGCTGAGCACAGAATTTAAGTCTGTCTCATGCTCCATCTGGAACTCAATCTCATATGTCTCGTATTCACCGCCAAGCCCTACGACCTGTTCTCCTGAATACGGCGTCCAGTTATCGTCACTGCTGCCATCTCTTTGAATCGCGAACATAAGCTTTCTGTCCTTATCCGATTTGGCCTTTAATGATAATCGGTACCACTGTCCTTTTTCCAGCTCAATATTATTTTGCTTTAGCTGAATCTTCCAGGCAGCGTCTCCGGTATTTTGAATCGTAAAGTCCGCCGCGCTGTCTTCATTCAGACTGTCCACTACATAAGCTACATCTGACTGCGTATATGCATAAACTTCATATCCTGAAAATCCCGCACGAAAGCTTCCGTTTTTAATCAGGCTGTCCTCTTCGATACGCACGTCGTCCAAATAATAAACGCCAGGCTGTGTAATCAAAAGCTGAATACCTTTTTCCTGCTCTGACAGACGATCCGCTGCAACCGTAAACTTATTACGATAAGTCTGTGCTTTTCCTGTCAGTACAGCCTCAAATTCCTTCCCGCCTGTCTTTGCCAAAACTGCTGTTCCTTCTGCCCCTTCTGCGAGAAAACTCAATGCATAATTTCCTTCTGTAAGCGGAAGGCCGCTCTGCGCAATCACTACCGGATTTTCTTTGGAAACGTTGTCTCCTGCCGTGACTTTCAGTCTGCGAATGTTGTCTTCATTTGTAACGGTAACATCTGTTCCTTCTTTTTTACTGATCTCCCAGTATCCCAGTCGGTTTTTTCCTTCCTGAAACGCTCCGTTATACACATAATTGCCATCTGCGCGTATTGTCTTGGCAGTATCTTTTTCCAAATCCTTCTCTCCGGTCTTTACTACGGATACATTGGAAATATGAATATCTGCCTTCGAACCTGCCGCTCCCATATTAAACTCTAACCGACCGTTTGCATCATCTGCATCTGTCATTGTAAATTCATAAGTATATGTCTTCTTATCCGGCATCAGTTCTACAACAGTATCTTCCAAATATCTCCGATACCCGCGATCCGGTGCAGAAATGCCTGTTTTCATTGTTCTGGACTCACTCGCATAAGCATCAAAGCTGACACGATATACGCCGCCTTTTTTCATCGGCAGGTTTGGCTGTACAAGCTGTACACTGTAATCTGCCGTTCCTTCTTTTGCCGTTTGAATCAGAATTTCCTGCTGTTCTTTATTTATAGCCGCTGACGCTTCTCCTTCCAATGCGTTTAAAAAGATCCAGTCCTGCTCATCTGACAGATCTTCGCTGACTGCAAAATTACCGTTATTTACATAATTTCCAGCTGCATCCGGCTCACGCAGCACAACATTTTTTACTGGTTTTTCTACGTTTTCATCATAACTGTCTTTCTGATATACTTTTACATAATCAACCAGAAACGCCGCATCTTTGATATTCGTAGACTCATCCGGATTGCCTGGCCAGTTGCCGCCGACTGCAAGATTTAAAATCAAATAAAACGGCTGGTCAAACGGCGCCGGATATGTTAATTCTCCCTGTCCTTCTGTAGCAGAATACCAGTCGTTCTCCGTATGTATCAACTTTCCATCTACATACCAACTGAGTTTATCCGGTTCCCATGCTACACTGAACGTATGATATTCCTCTGCAAAGCTGCCTGTTTCCAGCGTATATTTTCCCTGACTCTCACTGTGCGGATTTCCATAATGCAGCGTGCCATACGAGGTATCTGTCTGATTTCCCAGCACTTCCATAATGTCGATCTCTCCGCATCTTGGCCACTGTCCATAGAGATTTTCATTGGCTGGCATCATCCAAAATGCCGGCAAAAATCCCTGTCCCTTTGGCGCTTTCAGTCTCGCTTCAAAAAGACCATATTTAAAATTGTGCTTGTTTTGCGTATTGATTCTGCCGGATGTATAGGATACTTTTCCGTCTGCATCTGTTTTTTCCACTGGTTTTATAACAAGGTTCCCGTCCTTGACATAAATGTTTTCCGAAGACTCTGTATATTCCTGCAGTTCATTATTGACCCATCCTGGCTCATGCGTCTCGATATTCCAGTCGTCCATATTTAAAGTATCTTTATCAAAAGACTCTTCCCATACCAAATGATATCCATCGTATATTTCGCTTGCCGTATGGTTCTTTACCGTCACGTCAATCTCCTTTTCCCATGTTTTTTTATAACCTTTCATCTTTACTTTTATCTTTGCTGTCCCTTCTGAAACCGCTTTTACTTTTCCGCCTTTCACAGTTGCAATCTTTGGATTCGAGGAACTCCATACCGCGGAAAGCTTTTTATTGCCCTGATGCAATATGGCTATCTTTTTTTGTTCTCCTTCTTTCAGAACAAGCTCTTTTTGGCTGATCTGCGGCGCTTTGACTACCTGTACGGCACAAGTGTATTTTTTACTGCCTTTTGTCCATGAAATCGTTGTCTTTCCGGTTTTTTTTGCTGTTACAACTCCGTTTTCTGCTACTGAAGCCACTTGCTTTTTGCTTGCAGCATATGTCCCGGACGTCTCCTGATCGCCTGTGATATTCAAATCGACCTGATCGCCTTTTGTCAGGATACATTTGGTCATGGAAATCCCGGATTTTGCTGCATGTGCAGGCATAGATACCGACGGCACAATCAAAACAGCTGCCAGAACAGGCGCCATCACTTTCCAAATTTGTTGTTTCATACAAGAATCCTCCCTGAATTTTTTGTAACTCAAGCTGTCTTGCACTGATGCACTGACAAATTCATATTAACGCCAAACAAAAAATGTCTTAATTATCAAACAAGGGAAGGAAGCAACAATTTAAAACCAAAACAGGTCTTATTGTCTGGATTAATATGAATGTGTCAGTACATCAGCCCGCAATAAATAACAGCTATACTATGTTCTTTTACCCCGGCCGGATTGTGAACTTTTCATAGATTATAAAGAATTTCCGGAAATTGATATACAAAACTATATACAAAAATATCAAATTCATGCTATAATATCATCATCTCGTTGATACGCAAAAATATACATATATCGTTTAATTTATGATATTCATGATTACGTTTATCCTGCCTATTTTTACAGAAAGGACGAAGCTGATGAATTTACAAAAAGAATGGCATCAACAGGAACTTTTAGATGCTGAAGATTCCCTTGCACACCGCCCATTAGAAGAAGAATATGCATTTTATCATGCCGTAAGCTCCGGTGATATTGACTTTGTACAAGAAAACTGCAGACAAAATATCTTTGCCAGCCCAAATGGAATGGGCGTGCTTTCTCCTGACCCGCTGACTAATATGAAATATCATTTTGTTGTAACCGTTGCGATGATCGTCAGACATTGTGTAGAAGCAGGAATGGAATTGGAGCAGGCTTATCGGCTGAGTGATTTTTACATTTTAAAAATGGATGCCTGTACATCTGTTTCTGCGATCTGCAGACTCCATGACAGCATGGTATTAGATTATACAGGCAAAATGCTGCTTCTGAAAAAGGAGAGCGTAATCTCAAAACCTGTCATTCTCTGCATGGATTACATATACAGCCACTTAAACAGCCGCATTACCATCGAAGAGCTTGCAGACTATACAAACCTGTCTCCCAGCTATTTGTCGCGGCTTTTCAAAAAAGAGCTTGGCGTTGCTATCAGTAATTATATTAACGAAAAAAAGATCGAAAAAGCGCAGCATTTGCTGAAATATTCCGACTACAGTTTCATTGATATTGCAAATTATCTGGCTTTTTCTTCTCAAAGTCATTTTATCCAGACATTTAAAAAATCTGTTGGACTGACTCCTAAAAAGTATCGGGATAAGTTTTATCGAACTTCCTGGTAATCTGTGGAAAACAGAATGTTTTCCGATATAAAGTATAACAGTTCCGATAAAAATGCCGCATATTGGCCTCCACGAACGCTGTGCAAAGCCAATATGTGGCATTTTATCCTGAACGGTTATGAAAAATTTGCTGATTTTTAAAAACTTTTACGTATTCACGGATTTCAGATTTCATCTAACGTGATTTCTATTTTATGTATATGATCCGGCAGCATCTCAATCCTGCTTCTTTCAAGAACTGCTGACGACATATCTTTGATCTGCATCTGTGCGCCGTCACAGGCTGCACTTATCATTTGATATTGTCCGTATGTCAGCTTCTTTGGATTATGCAGCACGACCTGAAAACTCTTCCCCGCAAATACGAGGCTGATCCATGCATCCCCCTGTTCGTCAAATTGCTCCTTTAACAATTTTGGCCGGACAGCTAAAGAACCAAGTTCGCCATGCACACCAAATACTTCTGTCACCATTGTCAGCATATACCAGCTTGCAGCGCCTGTCAGATAGTGATACATTCCTCTTCCGTCTCTGTTAAAATACTCAGGAATACCCGGATATATTTTGCTTATTTCAAAATTCAGCGCTGTATCTGCTAACGTCTGAAGCGCCCGGTAACCTTCTTTTACAAATCCTCTCTGATACAGCGCATTTGCATACATCACCGTCATATGGGAAAAAACAGCCCCATTTTCTTTTTCTCCGTAAGCAAATCCAAACATTCTTCCCATATCGTACTTTTGCTCATGGAAATTTGTATTCAGACGATATCCACCTGCTTTTTCATCATATAAATAACGGTCAGCACTTTTACAAATCCTGCTGATTTGCTCGTTTTGCGCTGTACCGCTCATTACCGCAAAGACCTGTCCGGTCAGCATCATACGAACTCCGCGCGGATGATATCCTTCTACAGCATTTCCGTTGTTATCGTAATAGCTGTTAAACCATCCTTCCTCCTCACCTTGTATCCATTCTGTTTTGCGGATATGATTCTGCATCCATTCCGCCTTCTGCCGTAAATTCCCTGCCAGTTTCTCCACGTCTATCGTGATTGTGCCGCCGCTGACCTGATGGCTGACGCGCTGCACATAGTCGTCTAAAAGCTCCTGCTTTGCCTGGATATTATCATAAATTGCAGTATCATCCTGCAAAAGCAGCTGCATTTCTTCCAAAAGCTCCACTTGCTTCCATCCATAATGTTCCTGGAGGATATCAAGCAGCTCTGCCAGCTGCATCAGATTTCCCGCATATGCACATGTAAACGCTACACTTTCTCCCCGCTGCGACGCCATATCTAATGCATCGTTCCAATCTGCTCCCCGCAGACGGATATGGTTATGCTCTCCTACTTCATAAAACGCACATAACTGCTGAAGCAGCAGATGTTCCAAAATACTGCCCTTATAAATCGTTCCATTTTCATCTTTCTGCTTTACTCCGTCAGACGCCTTCCACTGAACATCCAGACCGCAGCCTCGTTTTGCCTGTTCGTCTTTAAAATAAACGGCTTTTTCTTTTAAAATCTCAACATCTCCGGTCTGGTTCATATACAGCCTGATCGTTAGAAACGGCCATACGCCATGGTCCATCCAAACACGCGCAATGCCATTCCTGTCAGCGATAAACTCACCCTGCCCTTCGCCTATAATCGTAGCATTTGTGCCATCGATACGAACACCGCCGCAGTTATCCACTATCATCTGACGAACTCCACCCGGATCCATCATCAGCAAAGACAGACAGTCCTGCCACAGATCACGCCAGCCTCTTCCGCCTCGGCCATAATCATGATACGGCAGAAAAGAACATCCGTAAATCCGTCTTAACAATGGCTGAAAGCTAACCCACCTTAAAAACTGGTCAAACGGCCTGCTGCCGGTATGATATCGGACATTTACCTTCCCCTGCCAGTATTCACGTGTTTTTTGAAAAGCTTTTTCCACCTGCTCTTCTTTCAAATATGCGTCGGTCAGGCGCACAATCTCTGTTTCATCCGGGGAAATGCCCATAAAAATTGTATACGTCGCACGTTCTCCAGGCTTAAGCGTTATTTTTTCAAAGCGAATGCCTCCTGTCGCTTCCCTGCCTTCTGTTTCATATCCTGCAGTTTCACCCGCCTTATTTTCTCTGACCGCACGCGGATTGGTAAAACTGCCGCCTTCCCCGATAAAATCTTCTGTTACCGGATAAAATCCGTCAGGTTTTTCTCCCTTTCCGGTCATTCCGCATACAAAATAAATCAAGTCATTTTTCTGATGCCCGCGCTCATCAAAAGACAGCGAAGGTTTTACACATACACCAAAATCTGTCGTAGATATTCGGTGCAGCAAAGATGTCACATGCCTGTGGTCACGAATATTATCAGCGCTCCTTCCAAATATTGGCACTGCCGCCACAGGTGTAAACGTCTGCGCTGCGCTGCCCGTATTGCAAAGCGTGACCCGCATGATTTCAATCGGATCTGTCAGCGGCACAAAAGAGGTCACTTCTGCTTCCAGCGAATGGACGAAGGATTTTCTCGTAACTGTCTGCCACATCAATCCGGCCGTCAGTACACTCTCATCCTGCTCCTCAGTAAATTTTTTGCTTTCCTGCTCTGCAGATGCCCCCACTGCCGACCAGATTCCACCATCTTCCATCCTGCACCAGAAATTCCTTCCGGATCGGTTATTATGTAAATTTTCCGCACTGACCGGTTCCATTAAAAAAGCATTCTGATCCGTTTTAATATCTCCGCCCAGATTCGGAGTTACCGCGCTTTTGATTCCCTGCTCTGCGGCAATTGGAAAATACAGATAGCTGTAATTCTCGGGCTGTTTTATTGAAAAAGTTCCATTGTCATCTGTAAAAAAGATATTCTCCATCTGACTCCTCCTGCTCCCTGCCTGTTTTTTCTTTTACGATATACTGCTGCATGATTTATCATTCTTCACGCAATGCGGCGCCGACTTCTCAACACGCCCTAAATTCTACCTGTTTCCATACAATATATATATCAGATTTAACATAAAAATATCAGATTGCTGACTCGTTTCAAATTTCACCCCTGATACTTTTGGGAAACAACCGTATTGTACAGCTTCAAAATATTATATAAAAAAACGCATGGACTACTGATTTGCATTCCATGCGCCTTACTATTCAAAACTTTTCACTCTCTGTCAAACAGTTTTCTGGCTCTCATAAGCTTCTCTGCAGGCTTTCGCAAGCTGATCCCCGCAAGATGTCTGCTTAAAACCACATGTAATTCCTGACAGTTTTTTTTCAATTTCATCCACAGTCAGTCCGTTCACAAGCGCAGGAATTGCTTTCAAATTACCATTGCATCCTCCTGTAAACGATACGTTCGTTATCACATCCCCATCAATATTTAATTTAATCTGCGTGGAACAGGTTCCCTTTGTTTTATAAGTATATTCCATATGACTTCATTCTCCTTTACTTAGATTATTATTGACTGTCTACATATTTTACTGTAATTTACCGAAAAAAACAACTTTTATCTGCCCGTTTGAACAATAATTTATAAATCTATAAAAATCACTTGATTTTTCTCCCATTATCCGCTATTTTGTAATAGTAAATGACTGAAAGATACATTATCATAAAGAGGAAAGCAGGCATAGAAGACCGTGATCAGAAGAAAATTAATGCCGACCCGTCTGCTGGAGCCGGGTATGAAAGTTGACCAATCTATTATCGACCGTATGGGACGTACATTAATTGCCCGTAATTCCACATTAGACGAATATATTATCAGCTCTATGCTAAGTCTTGGCATTATGAGCATTTACATACAGGACGGCGAATACGATCCCGCAGATGATGAGAAAAAGATTACTCCTGCTGCAAGGAAAAATATCGAACGTCTGCATACCGAGGATCCCACAAAAGTCACTCTTTCCAACAGTATCCGGGAACGGGTAGCCGAGGGCATCCAATATATCTATAACAATACCGAATCCGAAACGTTTGCAAAAGCAACTGCAAGCATTACGGACGACCTTATGGACGCCATTGAAAATAACGATGCCGTTGCCATTGACATTAATGCATTAAAGACAAGCGATGAATATACATTTAAACACAGTGTGGACGTCGCGACGATTGCTATGATACTTGCCAAGCAGCAAGGGTTACCCAAACAGGATATTTATGAAATCGGGGTGTCCGGACTTTTGCATGACGTAGGAAAGACGCAGATTCCTTTGGAAATACTGAATAAGCCCGGACGGCTGGACGATAATGAATTTGCCGTTATGAAACAGCACTCTGTATTTGGCTATCATATGATTAAAAACAAAGGCGAATTCAGTGAACAGATATGCCTTGGCGTACTGCAGCATCATGAAAAGATAAACGGTTCCGGTTATCCTCTTGGCTGTAATGCCAGTCAAATTTCTTCGTATGCAAAAATTCTGTCTGTTGCCGATATCTACGATGCTCTGGTAACCGAACGCCCTTATAAAAAGGCTTTTTCCCAGCGTGATGCCGTAGAAATGATTATGTCTATGACGGAAGAACTTGATATGACAGCAATGAAAAGCTTTTTAGAAAGTATGATTCTATATCCGGTTGATACAATTGTAGAGCTTAGCAATGGTGAAAAAGCAAAAGTTGTAAAAAATAATCCACACTATATTCTCCGTCCAACGGTTGTTGGCATTATCTCTGGCAAAATATATGATCTGGGTGAAGATCTGACATGTGCAAATATTATTATTTTATAACGAAAATACTGTTATTCCTAATTTACAAGACAATTTACATATTGTGATTACCATAAACAAAGGCAGGATTCATTTATGTTTTTCAAACGAAAAAATCAGGACAGCCAATGCCAGCGGCTGGAAGATCAGCTGTCAGCTCTTTCGCAAAATGCTGATGCCATAAAACAAAAACTGGAGCTTTTGACCGACTTAGCAGAAACCGTCCGCCAGTACAAATTCAATACCATGCAGACCATGGATCAGCTGGATACAGGATTCCGCCAGCATTTAAACCGACTGGATACGCAACTCACTCAGCATTTTGACCAGATGGATACCCATATGACACATCATCTAAACAAGATAGAAACTCATTTCAGCCAGATGCATTCTGACGTACACAAACACGATATGGCTATCGAAGATTTGCTTGACGAATGGGCTGAAAAAAAATCTGATGAGGATGATATAAAAGCACATCTAAAGGAAGCCGGCCAGACGGAAAAACTGCTGCTGGAACTATTCGAAGCTTATCAGGAACAATTTTGGAATCTAAAACATTATGCAGCTTCCAAAGACGAATCCTGGTCTTCTCAGATCTCACTTATGGAAAAAAATCTGGAACACTGCCGGCGTTCCTGTACGATCCATATGATACAAGATTGTGGCGTCAGTGTAGATTATGACCTGCATGAAGTAATTGAAGCTATCGACACCACAGACCCTTCCTTAGATAAGACAGTTGCACAAATCTATCGATGCGGGTATCTATACAAAGGAAAAGTCATAAAAAAAGCACAGGCTGCCGCTTACCGTTTTTCAGATGCAGCGCAGAAAAAATGTTAAAATAACCATTTAAATTTTATTTCCAAAATGAGTACAGGCATATTGCCGGAAACAGGAGAGCACATGAGTACAATAATCGGAATCGATCTTGGAACATCTACAACTGAAGCCGCAGTCATTCAAAACGGAAAACCATTGATGATCTTTAATCTGGAAAACGAAATCATCACCCCCTCCGCCATTGGATTGAACGAAAATGACGAATTTGTAATCGGTGAAAAAGCACGTGCGCAATATTTGCTTTCACCGGAAAAAACTGCGATTGAAGTGAAACGTAAAATCGGCACGAATGAAAAAATTACGCTGGGCAAAGATACTTATACCCCGGTAGAGCTGTCCGCAAAATTACTGGAATACGTAAAAGCCTATGCATCTGAATATTTGAAGACGGATATTACACGCGCCGTCATCTCGGTACCTGCATATTTCGACGACCTGCAAAGGCAGGCTACCGTAGAGGCAGGAAAAAAAGCCGGTCTTGAAGTAATGCGCATCTTAAATGAACCAACGGCTGCTGCTTTAAGCTATGGTCTGGAGCATATGGAAGAAGAAAGCCATATTCTCGTTTATGATCTGGGCGGCGGAACCTTTGACGTTACGCTGCTCGAAATGTTTGACGGCGTTTTAGAAGTGAAAGCCAGCAGCGGTGACAACCAGCTGGGCGGCAAAGATTTTGATGAAAAGATCATGAACTACCTGATCGAACAATTTCAGAAAAAACACGGAGTTGATCTGACGCAAGATAAATTTGCAATGGTAAAATTAAAAGAGGAAGCCGAAAAATGTAAAAAAGCTTTAAGCAAAGACAATTCCTACCAGATACTGATCCCAATGATTGCAGAGAAATCCGGCGAACCTCTGGCTCTGGATGAGACACTGACAACCGAAACATTTGAACAGCTGACACGAGAGCTGATTGACCGCACGCATCCGCCTATCGATGTTGTATTAGCAGACAGCGGTATCCTTCCAACAGAAATTGACCGTGTGATTTTAGTCGGCGGTTCAACAAGAATGCCGCTCGTAGCAAAAGATATTCAAGATTATCTTCAAATGGAACCGGCACAAGCTGTGAATCCGGATTATGCCGTAGCTGAAGGCGCCGCGATTCAGGCTGGGATTATCCAGGGCAGCATACATCAGGAAGACAGCATTATTATTACAGATGTGAATCCATATACGCTCGGCATCCGTGTCGTAGATGATTATTCCATGGACCGTATGGCCGTTGTTATTCCAAGAAATGTTACCATCCCTGTAACCCGGAGCGAGACTTATTTTACCAGTACGGACAACCAGACGATAGCCCACATCGAAGTTTATCAGGGTGAAAACAGTTCCGCCAGCAGAAATCACTTTCTGGGTGATTTTGAAATACACGGTATTCCTGCAAAAAAGGCAAAAGCAGAACGCATCCAGGTAGAATTTTCCTATAACCTGGACGGTATGCTGAATGTAACAGCTTCCATCCCGAGTACAGGAGCGGATGCTTCCATCGAAATCAATATGATGCAGGAACAGCCAGACGAAAAAGAGCTGATAGATGTCAGCAAATGGAAAGACGCTCCCGGCGCCGGTGAATTTCGTACCATTATAAGACGTGCGGAAAAAATGCTGAAAGATCCGGTTGTACAAAATGATCTCTCTTTAAAAGAGGAGATGGAAGCAGCTATTTACGATCTGAAAGAAGCGCTTATTTTAGAAGATTCAGAACTGGCAAAAGTATGTGAATCTGATTTGATGTACATGCTGGATGAATTAGCTGAACAATAACCAAAGGTACGCAGAGGAGTAAAGGAAATGAATACTGATTATCGTATACTCGGCCTGAAGCAGGGAGCATCACAGGCAGAAATTAAAAAAGCATATTTTAAAATGGTTCGTCTGCATTCTCCGGAATCTGATCCGAAAAAATTCCAGGAAATTCGTAAAGCATATGAACACTTAACAAATGCGAAAAACAAACCGGATGGTCCTGTATTTGCTCCTCTCAGCGAACCACTGGCTGCAAAAATGCTAAAGCAGATCCAGATTTACCGCAAAGAAAAAAATCTTACTCTGTATCGAAATGCGTGCGAAGAAGCCTGGGAACGTTTTCCTGATGACCTGCAGTTTTTATACTTGCTGATTATGGCTCAGCGCCGATGCGGAAATACCGGCAAAGCGGTAAAAAACGCTGAGCTTCTTGTCAGCAAGAATCCTGAAAACAAGTGGTTTCAGATGGTTTTGTCCTATTCCTATAGGGAGCGCGGTTTCACACAAAAGGCTTTGCATTCGTGTGCAAAAGCATATGAACTTGGCTGCCGGGAACCGGATTTTTTAATCATGTATGCCAATCTTTGTGATAACAACCGTTTATACAACCAGGGGGTTACACTTTTACTGGAGCTGGTCAGTCTGGACACGCGATGGTCAAGAGAAGATATTCCGAATCTGATTGAAGCCTATTGCGGACTGCTGTCTATGAATTATTACGGCCATACCGGATCACTTCCGGAAATATTGGACAAATTGCACAAATTTCTCACACAATACAACATTTATGCAAAAGAATATATTCCCCGCATAACCTTTTTAATTGCAAATGCATGTATGGACGTACGTTACCGCTCTGCTTCATACGAATTCATTCTTCAAATTTTTGAGGACGCGCAAAAAACATGCCGAAGCGAAGAAGAAACCACGCAAATACAAACAGCCAAACAATTATTTCATTTTCAGCGTGTATTGGCTGATTCCCGTATCGGTGATACGCTGCTCTCTTATTTGGAACTGTTCCATGATTTTCATTATGACGAAGATGAAGACGACGAAGAAGATGATGAAATGCTGCAGAAGTTTTCCATCACAGATCTTCAGCTGTGCATGATTCAGGAACGCGAAGACACTTTAAAACAGGCTGAAATGATACGGCAAGATCATCCTGAAGAATATGAAAAAATAGCCGGATTTATTCAAAAGCTGGAAGACAAATCAAAAGTGCCGCTTTTTAAAGAACAATTGCTCAAAACCTATAAGCGTCTGCAGCCTTATTTTTATGATGGACAATTTTTCGAACGGTATCCGGAAGAAAAAATTCTGGCAATGGGATCCATTATTAATAAAGGTCTTGAAAGCAAACCTTATACGCGCAGCACAAAAAAAATCGGACGCAACGATCCGTGTCCATGCGGTTCCGGAAAAAAGTACAAACATTGCTGTATGAATAAATAATTATGAAAAACAGTCACCTATGCTTCCGCTTCCAATATATTATAAAAAAGGAAGAAACGGGAGCATATTTCTATGCAGGAAACAACAACTCCACGGACAAATTCATGCGATTTTGCAGGTATCCGTCCTGCTATGGCAGACCTGCCGTATCCGCCAATCCGGGCCAAAGAAAAAAATACGGTCTACGCAAGTCTGTTAAGTATCGATTATTGCGGCTCCGTATCCGAATTTTCAGCAATTGCACAATATATCAATAATGAAAACCGATTATCCTGCCAGCATTGTTCTCTTGCAAAAACAATACTTGGAATTGCAATGGCGGAGATGATGCACTTGCAAAAACTTGGCGAGCTTATCCATCTGCTTGGCGGAAACGTGGATTTTGCCGCAAAGCAGCCAAATGGGAGGATGCGGCTATGGACACCGGAATACCTGACGCTGCCTGAGCAAATCGGAAAAATGATCGTCGCAGACATCGAAGCAGAACAATCTGCAATAAACCAGTACCGTATGCATATGAAAATGATCCGTGATACGGACGTAAACGCTGTACTGGCAAGAATCATAAAAGATGAAGAGTATCATCTGCTGCTGCTGCACTCTCTCAAAGATGCTGCATTCTAACGTTATCATAAGAATCAAACAACTGTCATTCACAAATCCGGCATTTTAAGAAGCTATGCTTCTGATGTGCCGGATTCATGATTATATAACCATTCGGATCACTCATTGAACTATTACACGATTGTCCCTCTTTGAAAGAAATTGTAAATACATCCTCTTTTATTGATATTGTTATAATTTACAGAAAAATATCATAAGAAACTGTTATATATTTTACTTGTTACAAATTCGTGAATGTTATATAATAAGTGCAATGTTTACGGAGGTGTGCGTCATGACTGACATAGAATACATACTTGATTTTGCAGCTGGTCTTGGCTGCAAAATGCTGGCTGTCGGTGCCAATCTGGAGCGGGTAAATGATACTATGTACCGCATCTGCCGCAGTTATCACCTGCATTCCATCAGTATTTTCTCACTCAACAGCCTGATTATGATCGGAGCAAAATCCGAAGATGATATCTCCGGAACACGACAGCTGAGCGTACATTCATCCAGCAATCATCTGGAAAAGCTGAATCGATTTAATCAGCTTTCCCGTAAAGTATGTGCAGAAACGCCACCTCCTGAAACTCTGGCAAGTCTGCTGGCAGAAGCAGAAAATGTAAAAAGTTTTCCGACTGCAGTCATTATTTTCGGTCACTTGATTTCGATGTCTACGTTATGTGCCATTTACGGAGGCAGCTTTTCAGACATTTTAGCGGTTTCGCTGAACACTTTTATGCTGTACTGGCTGTCTGAATACTTTGACCGGCGCAAAATCAACCAGATCGTTGCCAACACCCTTTGTATGTGGGCAGCCGGATCTCTTGCTTTATTGTTCGTAAAACTCGGCATCGGACAAAACTATTTTATCATTGTAATTACAAACAGCATGAAAATGATCCCAAGTATTTCCCTTGTCAACGCAGTCCGCAATATTTTGTGTGGCAATGAAATGAATGGTATTTTAGAATTTTTGAAAGTTGTGCTGGAATCTATTGCAATCGTGGTTGGTCTTGTATTAAGTATTTATATGTTTGGAGGAAATGCAGTACAATGGCTGAAAGTATAAAATTAATCTTATTATCTTTTTTGGCATCCATTGGCTTCGGTCTCAAGTTTCAAATGCAGACACGTTATTTGGCATGGGCCGGCCTTGGGGGCGCACTTACCCGTTTATGCTACCTTCTCCTGCTGGAAGTTATAGATTCCAGACTCATTTACTCTCTTTTGGCAGCGATGTTTGCTTCCTTATATGCAGAAATTATGGCTATGAAATTTAAAATGCCTTCAACCGTCTTTTTATATCCGGCCATTATCCCTCTGACGCCGGGCAGTTTAATCTATAGTACCGCTGTGAATTTTTTACTAAAGGATACCGCTGCGATGTGGCAAAACGCTGCCGACTGTGCATCTACTCTGTTTGGCATCAGCATCGGGTTCGTATTGATTTCTACATTTACTTATTATCGAAGAGTTTATTTTCTGGGAAAGGATATCGCATCACATTTACTGCATCATCCTCATAAGAAATAAAAATGAAACTGCCGATTCTGACAGTTTCATTTTTTATTATCAACTACTGTAAATCATGATCTATATTTATCTGACAGTCTATGCTACTGTAAGAGCTGCAGGATTCCCTGTTTGCTTTGATTCGCCTGTGCAAGCATTGACTGACCGGCCTGTGCAATAATATTGGAAGCCGAATATTCCACCATTTCATTTGCCATATCCGTATCCCGTATACGGCTTTCCGCAGCCTGCGTATTTTCAGAAGTATTGTCTACATTTGCTATCGTATGTTCCAGACGGTTCATATAAGCTCCGATAGAAGAACGATTGCTTGACACCATATCAATCGCATAATCAAAATCAGAAATAGCTGTCCCGGCTTCCTCAAAGCTCATCACAGATACGCTTCCAAGACCTAATGCATCTGTATGCGCGTCATCGATCGATATGCCAATTCCCTGATGCCCGAGCGACCCGACCTGCAGCATCAATGCCTCGCCATTGCCGTTATATCCTCCGCTTCCTCCTCCTGTAAATGTCGTCGCATTCGATGGCGTAAATAGTTGTGTAAAATCAGGAACATAATAATTGGTATTTGGAGCCGCATTATCCAATACATCCGCAACCCCTAAATTTGGCGCAATTACGCTTCCGCTGCCGATATTCCCTGCTTCTTTTAACAGCAGGCTGATAAAATGTGATGAATCACTGTCTCCAAATTTTCTCTGAAAATCACTGATCGATATATATTTGCCGCCTGATATATCATTAATGACCTGATTCAGCGTCTTACCGTTTTTCATTTCCGTTAATATCTTATCTAACCCGCTGCCAATGGCTGTTGAACTTACCGTATTCGTTCCATCCGCAAGATATCCCAAATACATGCAGGCCAGATAACCTGTCCCATACTGTGACGCTGTCGAACCGCTCGAAAGCTTATTCTTAGCATCTGTAACCACTGCACTGATACTGCTTTCCGGCATATTTGCATGTAAACCCAATCCGCCGTTTACCCAATCGTTGTAATTGGAACATCCGCCTGCTGCAGTTTGCGCCATACCTTCTTTAAACCATTTTGGAAACTGGTTGCTTTTATCTATCACACCGGAGCTGTCAATTCCAATCATTCCGTTTGGAAGCGCATCGTCCATAAACGCATGCATCATCTCATGCGCAATCGTTCCTTCTAACTCTTTTTGGCTGATGGCCGTCAGCTGTCCTCCGCTAAAAGTAAGAGAATTTAAATTCACAGAAAGATTAAGCTCCATGCTCGCAATCTTGCCGGATGCATCATAAGAATACCTGCAGGCCACATACGCCAGCGTTGAAGACGGCTCCGTATACAGCTGCGCTCCAATCGTCGTGCTGATATTCGGATTACCGTTAAAAGCTCCGCTAAACGTACTCAAAATGCCTCCGACTGCTTTCGGCACCATATTATTTGTTAATTCATTTTTCAGCCAGGTTTCTTCTGCTGCAGTTGCCCTTGAAACACTGCCTGCCGCAGCCGGGTTTGCAATCACTCCCGGATTTACCTGCTGTATCCCTTCGCGCATCACTCCTGCCGCCGCTTTTTGGCGGATCAGCGGATTTGCATTTGGATCTCCCGATATACTTCCGTCCAATAATTTTAATGTATTAAACTCCGTCGTATCCGCAATTCGGTTGATTTCTATCAGTAATTCATCAACTTCTGACTGAATCGCCTGTCTGTCTATCTCCGTATTTGAATCATTCGCTGCCTGTACCGACAGTTCCCGGCCACGCTGTAAAATGCTGTGTATTTCTTCCAATGCCCCATCGGCTGTCTGCAGCAGAGAATATCCATCCTCCGCATTGTTTGACGCACGATTCAGCCCCCGAATCATACTGCGCATTCCTTCGCTGATCGTCAGTCCTGCAGCATCATCTGCGGCACGGTTGATCTTATATCCGGAGGAAAGCTTTTCTGTGCTTTTTGCCTGTCTTTTTGTAACTACATTCAGATTTCTGTTCGCGTTCCATGCCTCAATATTATGCTGTAAAACCATTTCCATACCTCCTTGTATACTTTTTTTCAGAACCATATCCATTTGGTTCTTTCTCTCTCAGATAACACGATCTTTCAAGTTCTAATCCCAGTCTCCTACAGCGACATATTGCATCCTAGAACCACATTTCGGGCATGTCAGATTTTCCTCATCTCCTGCCCTGGAAACTGCACCCTGACATGCCGGACATTTACTTTCAAAATGGCAGGTATACCCATCCTTTCTCGTATAAGAAAATGCCGGGAGAGCCAGAATTTCCTGGCAATGGCTGCAATAAGAGATTTCATTTTCCATTATATACCGCTTCACTCTTCCCTCGTTCCGTTCCTTTAAAAATGTCTCCGCTTCTTTCGGGAAAAAATTTGCGATCATACCGATATTGCATCCTCCCAGACCGCCTCCTGTAAATAAATCCTTTTGATAGCCACATTTACAGAAGTATCTTCTAATCTCACCCATAACGGCCTCCTTCCTGATGCACAATCAGATATTTTATAGTCCAAACTATTATAATGTGTACAAAAACTATTGTAAAGCAAAAATTGTTTCTTTTAACTGAATAGACTGAGCACTCCCTGCTTCGATTGATTCGCCTGTGCAAGCATCGCCTGTCCTGCCTGTTCTAAAATAGAACTCTTTGAATAATTTACCATTTCTTCTGCCATATCGGCGTCCCGCAGGCGGGATTCTGCAGCCTGCGTATTTTCCTGTGTATTTGCATTCACAAGTATGGCTGATTCCAAACGGTTTTGCTGTGCGCCTACTTTCGAACGTTCCTCGTTTAATTTATCCAAAGCGACATCACAGGATGCGATTGCTGTAGAAGCCGAATCAAAGTCGAGCACCCTTATTCCCAAAATTCCAAGAATTCCCGGATTAACCAATGGCCTTTCAATAAAAAATCCGTTTAAATTTGTTGTCCCGCTCTGTATCCATAGATTTTTATTAGAAATTACTTTCATTGCAGTCGGCGGATTCCCCTGGTGAATAATCGTTTCCCCGCCTACTTCCAGCTGGCCTTTGTCATTTCTCTGTGCCAGTTCAAAGGTAGAGCTTCCTCCATCGGACTTTCTATTTCTGTTATCATAAATATAAAGCTTTCCTGGTTCCGTCTGATTTGTTGCATATTGCGTATAGTGCTCATTAAATGTGGAGCAAGCCTTCACAGCGCCTATAATATGATCTACGATATCCTGTCCTGATGTACAGTTACTGATGTTAATCTCCAAACATGGATAATTTCCAGAGGGTTTATAAGTATAATTAATCCCATTCGTCGTCTGCGCACAGGTATCTCCTGTAAAACTAATGCTGTAATAACAGGAACAGGTTGCACAAGTGCTGTTAAATCCCTGCCCGTACAAATCTGATAAAATATAGTCTGTATTCAGACCTGAAAAATCCAGCCACGCAGATCCATAATTGTTGCCATTGCTATAACCGGCGCTGCCATCCGTCTGTTGTAATTGTTTCGTCATTACCGTATTATCTGCAACAAACGACGTCGGATCACCCGGAACTGTATATGTACCTTTCTCCAATTTTATATATTCAGCCGGATAATTCCCATCCATCATCTGTGTGCCGGAATCAAATTTTATCGTAGTACGGTATCCGTTTGCAAGATCATCATATACAATGTCTGTAGTATTGGCGGAAACAAAGTCAGCCGCAGTCGCCGTTGTTGTCGTATATTTGTTCAGCTCGCTAATAACTTTGTCTACAGGCCACCTATATCCATACATATTCGCACCTGTACTTGTCCACTGGCCGGTCGCATCAAATTGTAACTGGTCGTCCAATTTTATTCCCTGATAAACATGATTTGTCCCCAAAATCTCTCCCAGACCATAATTGTTTCCGTTAACAACCGTCGTCGTTGGCGGTCCTACGGCTATCCAGCCGCCGGGATTTGCCGGATCCGGTTTATAATTGGTAGCTGACCTTTCCCATCCAAAAACATCCAGCGTATTAAATTCCGTATCACTTGTAATTCTTCCAACCTCGACCACTAACCGGTCTATCTCATTCTGTATCGCCTGTCGGTCAATCAAGGTATTCGTATCATTTGCCGCCTGCACTGACAATTCTCTCATGCGGTGCATAATATCTTCAATCTCCTGCATCGCGCCATCTGCCACTTCACAAAAAGAAGAGCCTGCCTCACAGTTATCCACTGTTTTGTCCAGACCCCGAATCTGCCATCTCATCTTCTCTGAAATCTGCAGTCCCGCAGCATCATCCGCACTCCGGTTAATCCGATATCCGGAAGACAATTTTTCCGTACTCTTTGCCTTTTCCTTGCTCGTAACATTTAAATGGCGGTTCGAAAATTGTGATTCCAGATTATGTGCAACCACCTGCATAGTATTCACTCCTCCCTGAGTACAATATTCATCCTGAATATTTACTGCCGGTTTCAACATCCTACATATTTTTGATGCAAAAACGGCAGTAAAAAATATTTACGTAATAGTTATTATATCGGAAGGTTTTGAGAAAAACATAATAGAAGAACCTTTTAAAAACAGCCAAAAACTTTTCATTCTTACTGTAATAATGTTAAAATGCCCTGCTGACTTTGATTTGCCTGTGCTAACATTGCCTGACCAGCTTGTTCCAAAATCGAATGTTTTGTATAACCAACCATCTCTTCTGCCATATCGGTATCGCGTAATCGTGATTCCGCCGCCTGTGTATTTTCCGATGTGTTATCGTCGATTAATTTCGTATATTCGAGTCTGTTTTGCTGTGCCCCAATCAGACTGCGCGATCCGGATATTTTATCAATAGCGCGGTCCAGGCTTGAAATAGTTCTCCCTGCACTTGTAAAAGAAGATACCCTTAAATTTTTTATTCCAAGTTCAGAAGTATTCATTTCATCAATAGTAATAAACTGTCCGCTTTCATTCCTTGCTCCTGACTGTATCCACAAATCCATCTGATTAATATGCACCTGTGTACTGTTGCTGTAAGTAATATTAACGCCTTGCAAATTTGAATCCGCCGCAGCGCTTACAATTCCATAATTGAATCGTATAGGCCCCATACTGCCCGTCTGCATCGTGCCCGAATCCCATATCATACTAAATGCTATATCCTGATTATTTGTATTGCCGCCTAATTTGCTGTCCAATTGATCATAATAGCCCCAATCTCCTGTTCCATCTCTCCAGTTTCCAATGAGTACCGTATCGGGCTGCGTCACCCATGAGATTCTTTCAGAAAACGGAAGTGCATCGTCAGAATCTATAATCGAAAAAGCATTGCCATTAAACTGGCTGATATCCTGTACATATTGCTGATTTTGATTTTTAAAATCACTATTATTTGTATACATGCAAAAATTATCTACTTTTGTACCGCCTATATAATATTCTTCACAGAAATCATCGTTATTATATGCTGTATCTGCATTAAACATAAATTCGATTCTTGCCTGCCTTGTACCGTTATTGCTGACATCATAGGTAAGCTCATAATCTTGCTTTGTGCCATCATGCTGTCCAACATTGACAATCTGAGAAATCTCAATTTGCACATCATCTCCAAAATCATATGACAGGCTGCGCTGACAATTGCTTCCATCCGGAGAAATAACCGAGCTGCCCACCTGCATGTCATCCAGACTGCAATCTTTCACCACAGTATTGCCGCTATTATCCAAATACGTAACACGTACGGCTGAGTGAGATGTATTGCCCGAACTATAAAGCAGATTCCAATGTGACTGTGTATAACCGCCTGTCGTTGCCACTGAAAGATTTAAATAATTGCTGCTGCTTGACGACGTAAACGGAAAATAATTTAAATCTGCGCGGCTGATCTGAAAATTCTGCACCGGTATCTGTGATATCGGAATTGGATTTCCATTTGGATCCAGCATAGGAGTATATCCGCCTTTAAAAATTTTTTGTGTATTAAATTCTGTTTCTTCTCCAATACGGTCAATTTCTACACCTAAAGCGTTCATTTCCTGTTGAATTGCATACCTGTCCTCTGTTGTATTTGAATCATTTGCAGCTTGCACAGCCAATTCCCTCATTCTTTGTAAAATTCCATGAACCTCATTTAATGCTCCGTCAGCTACCTGAAGCAAAGAAACTCCGTCCTGAACGTTATCGGACGCTTTATCAAGCCCTCTGATCTGCCAACGCATTTTTTCAGAAATACTAAGTCCTGCCGCATCATCTGCGGAACGGTTTATTTTATATCCGGTAGATAATTTTTCAGCTGCTTTTCCTTTTTCTTTCGATGTAATATTTAATTGCCGGTCCGTAAACTGCGAAATCATATTATGTGCGATTACCTGCATTTCATCATCTCCTCCCTGAGTTAATTCTTCATCCTATGAATGGTGTTGCTTATTACACTTCTCCTTTTTTCTGAAAATGTATACTTTTGCAGCATTTATTATTTTTATCAAAAACCTCTAATAATTTCCTGAATATGTCCGATATATAGAATATTATAGTAAAAATATGTATTTTTACGGCATTTCACCTGCATCTGGAAAAGTATACCTTTTCAGACAGTTCTTTGTTCCCCTAAAATCTTTTTTTCATATTTGACTGCTTTGCTGTAAAACGTTTTTGGATTCATGGCACACAAATCCGCTGCTTCCCTCATGGAGATCATCCCTTCTCTCCATTTCTGATACAATTCAAAGAAATTATCCGGGATCGGTATTGGCGGCCTGCCAAACTGTACTCCTTTTGCCCGAGCTGCCGCTATTCCTTCAGCCTGACGTTGTCTAATGTTTATTCGTTCATTTTCTGCCACATAACTAAGCAGTGCAAGCACAATATCACTGATAAATGTTCCAAGCAGACTTTTTTCCCTTCTGGTATCCAAAAGAGGCATATCAATCACAACAACATCTGCCCCTTTCTCCTTTGTAATAATCCGCCATTGCTCATTAAGCTCTGTATAATTGCGGCCCAAACGATCAATCGATTTTATAAAAAGAACGGAATGCTCATCCAAATTTCCAAGCAGCTGCTGATATTGCACCCTTACGAAATCTTTACCTGATTGTTTATCCATATATATCTGTGTTTCCGGCACACCCGCTTCCAACAACGCCAGTTTTTGCCTGTCTTCGTTCTGTTCTCTAGAAGAAACTCTCATATACCCGTAAATCTTTTGCTCTTTCATTTTTCCCTCCATAAATCTAATCTTTTGACCTCTTACCGGTAACCGTCCATAGCATTTCAGCTGCTATATCTGCTGCTTGATAAACGTATATTAAGAATGATAAAGCAAAATGGCTCTTTCTATTCATACTGTTTCATATTTTTAAACATCTGCTTTAAGTTATTTACATACAGTTCCTAAAACTCATGCATCTTTCATTTCTTCTGATAAAAACTCACATGATATGTGAATATAAGAAGTGCAAAAAATTCTGCCTGAAAAAAGCAGATACCGTAATCATTCAATGAAAACTGTATCTGCCTTTATCAGACAGCTATATAACAATATATACAAGACTACTGTATAGCATAAAATAATCAGCCGATTACTCCTCTTTGCTCCTTTTCATACTAAGCTGTTCTTCAGTCTGCAGCGCTTTTACAATATTTTCTATTACCCGCAGCAGCGTTTCCATATCCATATCCTGATGATTCCAATAGGCATAATATGCTCCCTGAATGCAAAATGTCAGCAATATATTTTTTTCCGGATCATCTTTATATTGCGGATATTTCTCAAAAACCGATTTTTTAATTTCCGTCTCCAGCTTGCCCGCCAAATAACTGTGTCCTTTCCCCGAAAATAAAATTTGAATCAAAGAAATATGTGACACAAATGCCAGACATAGCTCTCTTGCCACCACGTCCAGATTTTCAAATGTATATTGCTGTGCATGTGGGATACTTTTTAATACAGATGCGACTGTTTCCGTTTCTATCGCTTCTGACAACGCATAAATATCCTCATAGTGCGAGTAAAACGTAGACTTATTAATACATGCCAGACCACACAATTCCTTCACCGTTATTTTTTCCAGCGCTTTTTTAGAGCGCAGCTCCATAAATGCATTTTTAATTGCTTTTTCTGTTTTCTCCATTCTCAGATCCATATATATTCTCCTAAAAACGACAATATTCTCATTTCGTTGCTTATCCGCCAAATTAATAAAAATGTCGGTGGAAGCTTTTGGAATTTCCTAGTATGATTATCATACCAAAATAAACAACTATTGTCTATTATCTGCAAGGAGGTTTTTATGGACTTTTATGGTTTTTATACAGGAAAAATATTTGATGCCTATCAGTTTCTAGGCGCACATTTGACAGACCATGGGACTGATTTCAGAACTTTTGCTCCAGGCGCATCCAAAATTGCTCTGATTGGTGAATTTAATAACTGGCAGGAAACACAAATGCATAAAATCCACGATGGACATTTCTGGGAATGCCATATAGAAAACGCATCTGCAGGCATGATGTATAAATACCGCATCTATGGCCGTGACGGACGCTGCATAGATCATTGCGACCCATATGGGTTTGGCATGGAACTGCGTCCAAATTCAGCATCGTTGATCCGTAATATGGATACTTACAAATTCGAAGACAAAAAATGGATGCAGTCCCGCAATGACTGCAAAAACAAACCGTTGAATATATATGAAATCCATATGGGATCTTTCCGCAAACCGTCAGAAAAACCGGATGACTGGTATTCTTATGAAGAAATGGCAGATATCCTTATCCCTTACTTAAAAGAAAATGGCTATAATTATCTGGAAGTTATGCCTTTAAATGAATATCCCTGTGATGAATCCTGGGGTTACCAGTCGACCGGATTTTACAGTCCAACATCCAGATATGGTACGGCAGACCAGCTAAAAGCATTCATAGACAGCTGTCACCAGAATCAAATAGGAATCATTATGGATTTTGTGCCGGTGCACTTCGCAGTTGATGATTACGCACTAAACTGTTATGACGGAACCGCATTATACGAATATCCGCACAACGCTGTTGGAGTCAGTGAATGGGGCAGCTGTAATTTTATGCATTCCCGCGGTGAAGTGCGCAGCTTTTTGCAGTCAGCAGCAAATTACTGGCTGACAGAATACCATATTGATGGTTTGCGAATGGATGCCATCAGCCGCGCCATTTACTGGCAGGGCGACCCTGGACGAGGCGTTAACATGAACGCTGTTGAATTTTTAAAATATATGAATCAGGGATTAAAAATGCTGCATCCAACTGCGATTCTGGCCGCAGAAGATTCTACTTCTTATCCTGGCGTAACAAAGGATGTTTCCGCAGGCGGACTTGGCTTTGACTATAAATGGGATATGGGCTGGATGAATGATACACTCGATTATTTTCGCACAGATCCACAATACCGCAGCCGTGATTATCACAAACTGACCTTTTCGATGATGTATTATTATGATGACCAGTTCCTTTTGCCATTGTCTCACGATGAAGTCGTACATGGCAAAGCAACGATTCTGCAAAAAATGAACGGCGACTACGATGGCAAGTTCCCACAGGCAAGGGCATTCTATATGTACATGTATGCTCATCCGGGCAAAAAGCTGAATTTTATGGGAAATGAAATCGGACACTTTAGAGAGTGGGATGAAAAACGGGAGCAAGACTGGAATTTGTTGGATTATCCCGCACATCAAAATTTTCATCAGTTTATGATGGACTTAAACTGCTTTTATCAGAACCACCCGGCTTTTTATGAAAACGATTTTGAAAAAGAAGGGTTTCATTGGCTGGACTGCCATCAGGAGAAAGCATGTATTTATGCATTTGAACGTACAGGTAAACGGGAACGAATTGCTGCTTTGTTTAACTTTTCCGATACGGAACAAAAAGAATATCCATTGAACATACCAGACTCCGAAAAGCTGGAATTGTTACTATCCAGTGACGATATCCGCTATGGCGGCAATAAGGACGTCAAAGGAACTTCTCTTGTACCTGAAAACAATACTTATTATATTGATCTTCCTGCATTTTCTGCTGTTTACTATCTGATTGCAGCAGAAAGGGCAAACTAAAATCCATCTTCATCAGGGTATTCTGTATGTATCTTAAAGACTGAATACCCTGATACCGATTAGTAATTTAAAAATGCAAAAGGTTCTTTCGCATTTAAAAAATGCATCATCAAATAAGCCCCGCGCATAGAAACCCTTTCCTGTGCCAATATTTGACGCACTTTTTCTTTATCAGCAAGAATCACTTGTATCTCTTCTGTATCCTCCACAAATGCATCCGATATGCTTCCGCTTACTGTACCGAACACAGATGCACTTGTCTCATCTGTAAATCCCGGCCCCATAAAAAACGGTCTGCGATAATATTGTTTTCCCCCTGTATATTCTACAAAATCCAACCCCGTTTCCTCTTTCATCTCTCTGGCTGCCGCTATCCCCGGCGTCTCATCTCCATCTACTAACCCTGCAGGAAGCTCATAAATAAACGTATCTAACGGATAACGGTATTGCCGAATGAGCGCCAGTTTTGGATTCTCGTCTGCGGTCACTGCATAGATTACAATTCCTTCTGCTTTCATCGATTGTGTTTTGATCTTAATATGTTGCGCATCATTTCTGGACGCAAAATAATAATGAAAATCTTTCCCTTTTGTATCAATGGCATCCATTTGGTATAGATTTAAAAACGGATTATCTGTTAACTGATGTATTTCCTTGTATTTTTCTGCCATAGTCTGTACTCCTTCCAGTCGTATTTCAACAAAATTTACTTTTCTTATTTTATCACACTATTATTTATTATACAATTGAAATGCGAAATGCCAATTCACGACTTAAAAGTTTTATTTAAAATTTCTAAATAATATGCCATCACAATAAATTCTCCGCAAAGTGAGGAGTGCAGATCACGGAAATGATTTTTCAAACATCTAATGTAGCGACAAATTGACTTCTGTATCAGTATGTTTATCTGAATTTTGTTGTCATAACAAGCGGTAAACATAATACGTATCTTGCCGACATCAACAGGCAGGCGCAGGAACGCTTTGAAAGGCTCATAGAGAACATGAAACAATCACAGGGCATAACGGAACGCCTAAAGGAAGAAAACGCCTTAGAATGGACAGGGCGACCAGGCAACATAAGGACATGTGCCAGGGAAATTGTGAACGAGGAAATTATTTTTGCATAAGGCAAAGGCGGCAGGATTATATTCTGTCGCTTTTCTGTTTCTAATTAGGGCAATTTCTATTAAGATAATTTTAAAAAGTTATGTTATATTAAATAGGGAAAGGAGTGTCATATATGAACAATAATACAGTTGTAGAAAAAATAGTAGACTATATAGAAACGCACATTAACGAGGATTTGTCGCTTGATAAAATAGCAAATGCATTAAATTATTCAAAATTCTATATAGTCAGAATTTTCACTGAAGAAACAAAATGTACGGTTTATAAATACATACAGGGACGTAGATTGACTTTGGCTGCTCAAAAACTTGTAGAAACAGAGCAGCCCATTGTTGAAATTGCTTATGAAGCACATTATGATTCACAGCAAGCTTTCACATTAGCTTTTAAACAGTTATATGAATGTACGCCTAATATTTATCGAAAAAACGGTGTGTTCTATCCAAAACAATCGAAGATATGCATGATGAGTTCGTTTGATGGATGCGCATTTATATATTATTTAACAGGGGGTAAATTGGCAGCATGAGTACAATTCCGTATGTTATTGAACAGACAGGTTGGGGAGAACGAAGTTATGATATTTTTTCAAGATTATTGTCCGACAGAATTGTTTTTTTAGGAGAAGAAGTAAGTGATGTTTCAGCAAGTTTGATTATTGCACAAATGCTATTTTTAGAATCACAAGACCCAGGAAAAGACATTCAGTTATATATAACACATCTTTCCCAAAAGTTAGGTAGACGAAATTGTTTTAATTCTGTAATT
>CAJUBQ010000037.1 GCA_910584595.1 uncultured Eubacterium sp. | reverse complement strand
TTCTGGAACATGACATAGAAACATTGGAAGAAGAAATCAACTGTATTTTACTGGAAACGATCAGCTTTAACGATGCTTATGAGAGCTTTTATCATGGATTTTTACTTGGGGTTTTATCAGGCATGAAAGGATATGTCGTTAAGTCCAACCGCGAAGGCGGAACCGGACGCAGCGATCTTTTTATACGTCCGGTCACAAGAAGAAAAGAAGCGTTTGTCATTGAATATAAAGTAGCAAAAAAATATCAGGATATGGAAAAAGCCGCAGAGGAAGCATTGCGTCAGATCGAAGACAGACAATATGCGCAGGAGCTAAAGGATGACGGTTATGAAAAAACTGCGCGGTATGGCATTGCATTTTCAGGAAAAGACTGTCTTGTCAAGCTGTTTTAATCCGTTGTTTCCCGACGGATTAAAACAGGCGTAATGTTTTTATGAACCGGTTCTGTCTGTGGCTTTGGGCGCCGTTTTTTCCGCTCATTCATAAGTGTTACAAGCAAAGACATTGCTTCATAAGCTATTTTATCAATCTGCTGGCCAATCGTACTGATTGGCAGAATCGCCTGGCTGGAAGCCGGGGAATCATCGAATCCGATAATACGGTATTCGTCGGGCAACCTGCCGTGTTCCCTGAAAATAATATTTAACATACTGTTGGCATGCGTATCATTTGAAAGAAACAGACCTTTTTTCTGATTTGGATATTTCTGTTTTAAATCGTTATAAATTTCCTGCATACATGCATGGATTTCCTGATGTGAATGCCCAAGGTCTCTTATGATTAATTCATTGGGAATCCGGCGCTCGTTGCATGTATCCAAAAATCCGCGGATACGTCCGTAGGATGGAACGTCTTCTGCAACTTCAGAATTAATATGCACAAGCACATCACAGTTATTTTTTATCAGAAGACTCGTTCCCTGCACAGCTCCCATATAGTTATCGGTATTCACACTGTTAATATACCGGTCTTCACGTTCGATAGCCACAACAGGAATGCCACAGTCAGCCAGCTCTTTGGAAGGAATCAGGTGGCTTAAGATAATCATTCCTTCAATACGATAGGCAAGCAGTTCTTTCATATATTTTCGCTCTGCCTCTTTGCCGTTTCTGCTTGTAAGGATTAGAAATTTATAACCAAATTCTTCATAGGTATTTAAAATCTGATTTAATATTTCGGCATAGTAATGCAAATATAAATTCGGCACGATAATGCCGACAAATTCGCTTTTTCCGTTTGCGAATACTTTTGCCAGCTTATTTTCCTGATAATTTAAATCGGCAAGCGCTTGTGTGATAATTTCCTGATTTTCTACGGTAAGTGAGTCAGGATTATTAAAATACCGAGAGATTGTTGTTTTTGAAAAGTTGGTGTATTTTGCAATGTCAGCAAATGTAATCTTTTTATTATCCATGCTCAAAACCTCCAGACAGCATTTACTTTTCAGCTCTTAGTATAACAGGACAGTGCGTAAAAATCAACGATAAAATAACTGGTTAAGTAACCGGTTATTTTTTTTTACAAAAAAATGTTGACAATGAAACATGGTAATGTTAATATATGAATCACAAAGTAACCGGTCACTTAACCAGTAACGTAACTAGTTATTCAAAAGTCGATACAAATAAAACGGAAATTATGCAGTGTAAAATTCTGCAGGAAAGGAGAACTTTATGGAAATACAATATTTAGGCACAGCGGCGGCAGAAGGGTGGCCTGCATTGTTTTGCAGCTGCAACATCTGTCAAAGAGCAAGAAGTGTTGGCGGTAAAGAGCTTCGGACAAGGACGCAGGCGCTCATAGATGAAACGATTCTGATTGACTTTCCGCCAGATACTTATACACATGCACTGCGCGATTCTCTGCAGCTTGGACAGATTCAGCATCTACTGATTACCCATTCGCATATGGACCATTTTTTTCCGGTTGAGCTGATTCACCGTCATGAACATTTTGGCCACGGAGCGAAAGGCGTGCTGCATGTATATGGCAATGAAGCGGTAGAAAAGGCTTTTTATGTCGCGGTGCTCATCGACCGTTTTCGTGTGCATCCGTTGGATGATGCTGTCAGGTTTGTAAGATTAGCTCCGTTTGCTGATTTTATGGCAGAAGGCTATCATATTATCCCGGTTCCGGCAGACCACGATCAAAGGGAGACCTGCTTTATTTATATTATTGAGAAAAACGGAACATGTATGCTATATGGGCATGATACAGGCATGAACCTCAGCAGCGAAGCGTGGGACTGTATTTTCAGTCATCAATATGATCTTATATCATTGGATGCTACAATGGGAAAGAAGCAGATTGACGGATATCATATGGGATTGGCTGATGATCTTGCATTTACAAAGCGTTTGGAAGAGCGGGGATGTGTGAACCGGAATACGGTAAAAGTAATCAATCATTTTTCACATAACGGGGAGATGACTCATGAGCAGCTGGATGCATTTGCAGAAGAACACGGTATGACCGCAGCATATGACGGGATGAAAATAAAATTTTAATGTGTAACCGCTTATTCGGTAAGGATGGTTACAAAAAACGTAGAAGGAGAGGAAGTTATGGATTATCGAAAGACCGCAGAACAAATCTATGATAAAGTAGGCAAAAAAGAAAATTTAATATCTGCCGCACATTGTGCGACGCGTCTTCGCCTTGTGATAGCAGACAATGATAAGTGCGACAGCAAAGCGGTAGAAGAAATTGACGGAGTAAAAGGCGTGTTTTTCGCTTCCGGACAGCTGCAGATTATCCTGGGCACCGGAACCGTAAATAAGGTATATGATGAATTTTTGCAGGTATCCGGTCTGTCCGCGGCTACAAAAGCGGAAGTAAAGCAGGCCGCCGCAGCGCAGCAGAATATTTTCAAAAGAGCTATTAAGACACTGGGGGATATTTTTGTACCGATTATTCCAGCCATTGTCGCCAGCGGTTTTTTAATGGGCATTATGGAAGCGCTGAATTTCATGGTAAATAACGGTTTTCTGACTTTAAATACAGAAGGCTCTCTGTTCGTATTTGCGAAATTATTCAGTAATGTTGCCTATACGTTTCTGCCGATTTTAATTGCGACGAGCGCAGCGAAAGCGTTTGGCGGCAACCCTTATCTTGGCGCGGTCATCGGAATGCTGATGATTCATCCGGATTTGCAAAATGCATGGACTGTTGCGACAGAAGGCGTAAAAATCCGTCAAAGCGTGTGGTTTGGATTATATGAAATTGATTTGATCGGATACCAGGGCCACGTTATTCCCGTTATTATTGCAGTATGGGTAATGTGTCTTATTGAAAAGAAGCTGCATAAAATTGTACCGGAAATGTTTGATTTATTTGTTACACCTCTTGTAAGTGTATTTGCCACCGGTTATTTGACTTATTCTGTGATCGGGCCGGTGTTTGTAATTATTGAAAACGGGATTATCAGCGGCATTCAATGGCTGATTGCACTTCCGCTTGGCATTGGCAGTTTTGTCATGGGCGCTCTTTATGCGCCGACAGTCGTAGCAGGCGTGCATCACATGTACACGATTATAGATGTAGGACAGCTCGCAAAATACGGTGTTACATACTGGCTTCCGCTTGCTTCGGCTGCAAACCTGGCACAGGGAGCCGCAACATTAGCGGTTGCTTTAAAGACAAAAAATACAAGAATAAAATCTATGGCGCTTCCGTCTGCGTTCAGCGCATTTATGGGTATTACAGAACCGGCAATTTTCGGTGTCAATATGCGCTTTTTCAAACCATTTATCTGTGGCTGCGCCGGAGGTGCGTGCGGAGCGTTGTTTGCTTCGGTGACCGGACTTGGCGCCAGCGGGACAGGCGTTACCGGGTTGTTTGGAGTGCTGCTATGTCTGAATATGCCGCTGCAATATATTTTCATGATGGTTATTTCTATTGCAGTCTCTTTTGCACTGACATGGATGTTTGGCTACAAAGACGAAGAACCTCAGCAAAAGACTGAAACAAAAAATACAGCGTCAGATACCGCAAAGGAGAGCAACGCTGCAGAAAAAGAAATCGAAAAAGTAATTTACGCGCCAATTCAGGGAAATGTTATCCAAAGAGAACAAATCCCGGATGAAACGTTTGCATCCGGTGTGTTAGGCGACGGCGTAGGCATTGAACCGGAGCAGGGAACCGTTACGGCGCCGTTTGACGGCGAAATATCCTCCCTTGCAGAAACAAAACATGCGATTGGCATCAGCGGCCCGGGAGGAATGGAAGTACTGATTCATGTCGGTGTGGATACGGTAAAAATGAAAGGGGACGGATTTACGCTTTTTGTAAGCGAAGGTGAAAAAGTCCGGGCAGGACAAAAGCTTATGACATTTGACCTGGAAAAAATCCGCTCTGCAGGATACAGTACAACTTCCGCGGTATTGCTGACAAACAGTGACGAATATGCGTCCTGCAAAGTTTTAAAAACAGGAATGACACAGCAGATGGAGAAAATGATTTCTGTTTTATAAGTTTATAAGAAGAAATTTTGTTAAAAAAATTTGTCAAAAAGAAATTTTACTGCAATGATCTTTGATTCAGTAAATATTTATGCTATAATTTGGAATATAAACAATAAAAATCTCCATTTTACAAAGGGAAAGGAAACGGATATGACAAGTCAGACATTACGGGAAGCGCGCAAATATGAAGAAGCTTGTGAAAAGTTCATTTCACCAGAAGAACGCCCGGCTTTTCACCTGTCGTCACGGACAGGTTGGATGAATGACCCGAACGGATTTTCCTGGTACCACGGTCAGTATCATATGTTTTACCAATACCATCCGTATGATTCCAACTGGGGGCCAATGCACTGGGGGCATGCGGTAAGCAAAGATTTGCTTCATTGGGAATATCTTCCGGCTGCGCTTGCTCCAGATGAGCATTATGATAAAGACGGATGCTTTTCCGGAAGCGCGATAGAGCTTGCGGATGGCAGACAGCTTTTGATGTATACCGGCGTCGTACAAGAGCGGCAAAAAAACGGGGAATTGCTGGAAATACAGACACAATGCCTGGCAGTCGGAGATGGTATCGATTATGAGAAATATGAGCAAAATCCGGTTCTGGATGAAAAAGACCTTCCCGAGGGCTTTAGCAGAGTTGATTTCCGCGATCCCAAAATCCTGCAAAAAGAGGATGGTTCTTACTGCTGTGTCATCGGAAACCGTCCGGCGGACGGCAGCGGGCAAATATTATTGTTTACAAGCCCTGACGGATTCCAATGGAAGTATCAAAAAGTGTTATGTACAAATAACAGACGTTTTGGCCTGATGTGGGAATGTCCTGATTTTTTTGCGCTGGATCATAAACAAGTGCTTTTAACAAGCCCGCAGGATATGATGCCGCAGGGGTTTGAATACCATAATGGTAACGGTACGCTTTGCCTGATTGGAACATATGATGAAAAGACAGATACGTTTACGGAAGAATACAGTCAGTCTGTTGATTATGGAATCGACTTTTATGCGCCGCAAACCGTACTCTCCGCAGACGGCAGGCGGATTATGATCGGCTGGATGCAGAACTGGGACACCTGCAGCCTGCGCACATCCAAACATCCGCTGTGGTATGGGCAGATGAGCCTGCCAAGAGAGCTGCATATTAAAAACGGCCGCCTGTATCAGCAGCCGATTCGGGAACTGGAGCAGATGCGCGGCAATCAGACTGCATACCGGAATGTACCGGTAACCGGTTTTATACATCTGGAAGGCATCCGTGGACGACGAGCGGATCTGGAAATACTCGTTCGTCCAGCGAAACCGGAACAGATGTACCGGAAATTTGCAGTCCGCTTTGCACAAAATGAAAAGTATTATACATCTCTGAGTTTTCGTCCGGACGAGTCTGTTTTAAAAATAGACCGCAAATTTTCCGGTTCCAGACGGGCGATTATCCATCAGCGCAGATGCCTTGTGAACCATATTGAAGGATGTCTGAAGCTGCGGCTGATTCTGGACCGCTACAGCGTGGAAGTATTTGTCAATGATGGAGAGCAGGTAATGACAGCAACGATGTATACGGAACAGGCGGCAGATGGAATTTCATTTTTTGCGGATGGAGAAGTCTGCATGGATGTTGTGAAATATGATTTAATAAAAATTTTATGAAAACTTTATCATTGATTGGATTGCAAAAAAATGAAAAAGCAGATATAATAAAAATACAAGTGAGATATCCGCGGATGACGGTCAGAATATCATCCACCAGTAAGTGAAGTACCCCGTGGATGACGGTCAGAATATCATTCACCAGTAAGAACTCCCTTTTTACATAAGGGAGTTCTTTTATAAGGAGAATTCATAAGATGAAACTTGTAAAAGTAAAGCCGGAATATTATAAACTATTAAAAACGAAACAGGTAGATCGGGAAATCATGGAAAATGAAACAGGCAGACCATGTGTCCTCTTAGTTGATCTGATTTACAAAGGAAGGAAAAGAGAATTTGTTGTACCACTCAGGTCAAATATATCTCCAACGGCGCCAAAACAGCAGTATCTGCCGCTGCCTCCAAATTCCCATACAAAACCTCATCATCATCATGGGGTACACTATGTAAAGTTGTTTCCAATTGTAAATACATATATAGATCGATATAAAATTAGTGACAATTCATTTTTAGTCATGTTAAAAAATATTTTAGATAAAAAGGAGTCAGAAATTATATCTGCCTGTAAATACTATTTAAAAGAATATGGAAATGGAAATAAACATCCCATGACGCCGCAGATAGATCAGATTTTAAATATTCTGGATGCTATGGATGAAGAACAAAACAAAAACCATTCGCATCGATTCTGTCAGTATAATCCGGCAGCCATCCGGTAAATTTCCAGCATATCTTTTTCCACCAGTTTTTTCGCAGAACCTTTCGAACCGCCTGCTGCGATGCTGCACATATGAGCCATCTTTTTCAGCTGCTCGTCGGTTGGCTCAATGCCAAGCTCTTTCAAATTCGTAGGCATATCAATACTGCGGTAAAAATCTTCCATCGCTTCAATGCCTCTGCATGCTGTCTCATTTTCAGAACCCGTATCTTCAATCCCCATTACCTGTACCGCAAACCGGTAAAACCTATGCAGACAGTCATTCTTTACATATCTTGCCCAACTTCCCCAAACAGCCGCAAGTCCGGCGCCGTGTGCAACGTCAAACATACCGCCCAGTTCATGTTCCAGCCCATGTGTGGCAAAATCACCGCCGTCATTCCCGCAGCCGGTCAGCCCATTGTGTGACAAGCTTCCGGCCCACATAACTTCGGCCCTTGCATTATAATTTTTGGGATCGTCTCTTAAAATTAAGGCATTTTTCATCACGGTACGCATTAATCCTTCGGCAATTGCGTCCGTAAGTTCCATATTTCCGCCGTTTGTAAAATAACGCTCCATGGTATGCATCAAAATATCCGTACAGCCGCAAGCGGTCTGATAAGCAGGCAGAGTCATTGTAAGTTCAGGATTCATTACCGCAAAAACTGGACGGCAGACATCGTTGTTATATCCCCGTTTTATCATGCCTTCCTCTTTGGTAATGACACTGCTGTTGCTCATTTCACTGCCGGCGGCAGCAATCGTAAGTACGACGCCGATCGGAAGACATGCAGCAGCCTGCCTTGTATGATCGTAAAAATCCCATACATCTCCCTCGTTGGCAATCCCATAACCAATCGCCTTTGCAGAATCGATGACACTTCCGCCGCCAACAGCAAGAATAAAATCTACCTGTTCTTTTTTGCAAAGTTCAATTCCTTTATATACAAGAGAGAGTCTGGGATTTGGAACAACACCGCCAAGCGTGACATAAGATATTTCTTTTTCATGCAGCGAAGACTGAATACGGTCTAAAAGTCCGGACCGGAGCACGCTGCCGCTGCCATAATGAATCAATACTTTTTTGCAGCAGGTTTTTTGAACGAGATCTCCGATCTGGTTTTCTGTCTGCCTGCCAAATAATATTTTGGTAGGTGTATAATAGCTAAATGGAAACATATTGGTAACTTCCTTTCTGTATGTGATATAACTTCCGGTTCCACAGGGCATCGGAACGGATACAAATGCTTTCGTTTTCAGTATAAGCAATCTTTTAAAAAGTTGCAACATTTCCAATTGTTTTTTTATTCCACTTATACTATAATACGTTTATTGTAAACAGAGCAAAGGATAAATCATATAGAGTGAGGTTACAGCAGATGGCAGAAATCAAGACAGAAGCAACGCCGATGATGCGGCAATATCTGGAAATCAAAAAGGACTATAAAGACTGTATTTTATTTTACCGCCTGGGTGATTTTTACGAAATGTTTTATGAGGATGCATTAAAAGCGTCAAAAGAACTTGAACTGACACTGACCGGAAAAAACTGCGGTCTTGAAGAACGCGCTCCGATGTGTGGCGTGCCGTATCATTCGGTGGAAGGATATTTAAATAAACTTGTGGAAAAAGGATACAAAGTGGCAATCTGTGAGCAGGTGGAAGACCCAAAACATGCCAGAGGGATCGTACACCGCGAGGTCATCCGTATTGTAACACCAGGTACGAATACAAATATGCAGGCATTGGACGAATCCAAAAATAATTATATTATGTCGATTGTCTACTTGAACAGCCGTTATGGCGTTTCGATTGCGGATGTGACCACCGGCGATTATTACGTGACAGAAGTAGAATCTGCACAAAAATTAGCCGATGAGATTCACAAGTTCGCACCTTCGGAAATCGTTTGCAACGAGGCATTTTATATGAGCGGTACCGATATTGAAGAAATCTGTACCCGTTTAAATATCAGCATTTCCGCATTGGACGCATGGTATTTTTCAGATGAGACGACTTCTGTAACGCTGCTTGACCATTTCAAGGTAAACAGCGTGGAAGGTCTTGGGCTAAAAGATTATCCATGCGGTACGACTGCGGCAGGCGCGTTGTTAAAATATCTGTACGAAACACAGAAAAATGCGATGGAGCATATGTCTGCGATTCATCCATATACAACTGGTATGTTTATGGTAATCGACAGTTCTACAAGACGCAATCTGGAGCTTGTGGAAACGATGCGGGAAAAACAAAAACGGGGCTCTCTGCTTTGGGTACTGGACAGGACAAAAACAGCAATGGGCGCCAGAACACTTCGTTCGTTTGTGGAGCAGCCACTGATTCAAAGCAGCGAGATCGAAAGCAGATATGATGCCATCGAAGAACTGAACGGCAATTTAATCGATCGCGAAGAACTGCGGGAATATTTACGCCCGATTCATGATCTGGAACGGCTGATTACACGTGTAACTTACCAGACTGCAAATCCAAGAGATTTAATCGCGCTAAGCAATTCCGTAAAAATGATTGCACCGTTAAAAAAAATACTCTCAGAGTTTCATAGTCCTTTGCTTGTGCAGACAGAGGAAGAAATGGATGCACTGGAAGATATTTATGAATTGATCGATGCTTCGATTGAAGAAGAAGCGCCTATTTCTGTGCGGGAAGGCGGTATTTTAAAAAACGGTTTTAAAGAAGATATCGATAAGCTCAGGGAAGCGCGTACCAATGGTAAGACATGGCTTGCAGATATTGAAAAACAGGAACGGGAAGAAACAGGCATTAAAAATTTAAAGATCAAACATAACAAAGTGTTTGGTTATTATCTGGAAGTGACAAATTCTTATAAAAATCTCGTACCGGAACATTATGTGCGCAGACAGACGCTTGCCAATGCCGAACGTTATATTACGCCAAAGCTCAAAGAGCTGGAAGACATGATTTTAGGCGCTGAAGATAAGCTTGTCGTATTGGAATATGAATATTTCTGCGAAATTCGTAAAAAGATTGCAGACCAGGTCGTTCGTATTCAGCAGACAGCCAAAGCAGTCGGTTTATTAGACGTGCTTGTGTCGCTGGCAGTTGTGGCAGAAGAAAACCACTATTGTCGTCCCAAATTAAACAGTACTGGCAAAATTGATATTCACGAAGGAAGACATCCTGTCGTGGAGAAAATGATAAGCCACGAGATGTTTATTACAAACGATACTTATCTGGACAATGCAGACAGTCGGATTTCTATTATTACAGGCCCAAATATGGCAGGAAAATCGACGTATATGCGACAGACCGCCTTAATAGTGATGATGGCGCAAATGGGCAGTTTTGTACCGGCAAAATCTGCAGATATCGGACTGGTAGACCGTGTGTTTACAAGGGTCGGAGCTTCTGACGATCTGGCAAGCGGTCAGAGTACATTTATGGTGGAAATGAATGAAGTCGCCAATATTTTGCGCAATGCGACAGATAAAAGCCTGCTTATTTTAGATGAGATCGGACGCGGCACAAGTACATTTGACGGATTAAGCATTGCCTGGGCAGTCGTAGAGCATATCTCCAATCCAAAGCTGCTTGGCGCAAAGACATTATTTGCCACACATTACCATGAACTGACAGAGCTGGAAGGTAAGCTTGACAATGTGAATAATTACTGTATCGCGGTAAAAGAAAAAGGGGATGATATCGTCTTTTTACGTAAAATCGTAAAAGGCGGCGCGGATAAAAGCTACGGCATTCAGGTAGCAAAGCTCGCAGGTGTGCCGGACAGTGTCATTGCGCGCGCCAAAGAGATTGTAGAAGAGCTGAGTGCGAATGATATTACAGAGATTACAAAAAATCTGACGGTAAAAAAATCCGCTGCAAAGCAGGAGAAAAAGACATCTTCATCAAAAGATACCTTGGAAATGGAACAGATTTCGTTGTTCGATACGGTAAAAGACGATATGATTATCGAAGAACTTAAGAATCTGGATATCAGTTCTTTAACGCCGCTGGATGCTCTGAATAAGCTGAATGAGCTGCAGAGCAAAGCTAAAAACCGCTGGTAATAAGGGGATATTATGGCTGAAATACATGTGTTAGACGAAAAAACAATAGACCAGATCGCAGCCGGAGAGGTGGTAGAGCGTCCTTCTTCTGTTGTAAAAGAGCTGGTTGAAAATGCGGTTGATGCAAAAGCAACTGCCATTACGATAGAAATTAAAGACGGCGGCATTTCCTTTATCCGCATTACGGACAATGGTCAGGGAATCCCGCAGGAACAGGTGCCGAAAGCGTTTCTTCGTCATGCGACAAGCAAGCTTACGCAGATTGAGGATTTGCTTACGATCTCTTCTCTGGGGTTTCGCGGAGAAGCATTATCGAGTATCGCTGCGGTTGCGCAAGTGGAATTAATTACAAAAACGGCATCCGAGCTTTCCGGGACGAGATATCAGATCGAAGGCTCCAAAGAAATCGGCCTGGAAGAAATCGGTGCGCCGCAAGGGACAACGTTTCTTGTACGAAATCTGTTTTTTAATACGCCGGCCAGACGAAAATTTTTAAAATCTGCGCAGACAGAAGCCTCTTATATCAGTACCTTAGTGGAACGTCTGGCGTTGTCGCATCCGGATATTTCCTTTCAGCTGATTGTGAATAACCAGCCGAAACTGCATACAAATGGAAATACCCAGATTAAAGATATTATTTATCATATTTTTGGCAGAGATATTGCTGCGGGCGTACTTCCTCTGCGTGCGCAATGCGAGCTCTTTTCCGCAGAAGGGTTCATTGGCAAGCCGTTTATTTCCAGGGGAAACCGTAATTTTGAAATGTATTTTATAAATGGGCGCTATATAAAAAGCGCTCTGATAACAAAATGTATCGAAGACGCCTATAAGTCCTATCTGATGAAACACCAGTACCCGTTTACAGCGCTTCATATTCAAATGGACAGCGATTTGATCGACGTCAATGTTCATCCGGCAAAAATGGAAATCAGGTTCCGCCAGAGTGAACGTATTTATGAGCAATTATCCGCCGCCATTCGAGACGCTCTGGAACAAAAAGATTTGATTCAGGAAGTTCCTCCGGTAAAAGAATCTGTTTTAACAAAACCTGTTACAAAATCTGTAGAACGCTCCCCTGAGCCATTTGAAAAAAAACGGCTGGAAGCGATTGCAGCGTCTGTCAAAAGGGACAGTCCCTATGAGCGCAAATATGCTGCAAAGCAGCAAAATCCCGAGCAGGACGTAGCTTCGCTAAATATGCAGGATGCAAAGCAGCAGGCAAGCGTGTCAGATATACAGAGTTTACAACAGCACATCACTCAGTCAAACACGCAGGATGCAAAGCAGCAGACAACTCCGTCAGATATACAGGATGTACAACAGGAGGAAGCTCAACCGAACATACAGAATGCACAGCCGGAAACAGTTCCGTCAGGTACGCAGGATGCAACTATGACAAACATGCACAATATGCAGCAGAATTATGAACAGTTAACCATTGCTGAAAGCGGCGCATACCACGCAGATTTTATTCAGGAAGCGAAACGGCGCAATTATACAATGATTGGCCAGCTGTTTGATACGTACTGGCTTGTTCAGGTCGAAAATGAATTGTTTATTATTGACCAGCATGCGGCGCATGAAAAAGTTTTGTATGAAAAAATGATGCGGCAGTTTGCAGATCATGAATTTACCTCACAGCAAATCAGTCCCCCGGTGATTATCACAATGACGATGCAGGAGCAGGAACTCTTTCAAAAATACGAAGACCAGTTTCAAAAAGCAGGCTTTGAAGTCAATCCGTTTGGTGGCAGGGAATATGCGGTTTGTGCGGTTCCTGCAAATTTATATAACTTAAATCAAAAAGAATTGTTTTTAGAAATGCTGGATGGATTATCTTTGGAGATCGGGAAAAGCACACCGGATCTGATACTGGAAAAAATAGCTTCTATGTCCTGTAAAGCAGCTGTAAAAGGCAGCCAGCGATTGTCGGCGCAAGAAGCGGAACATCTGCTCGCGGATTTGCTGGAGCTTGAAAATCCTTATCATTGTCCGCATGGAAGACCGACGATTATTGCAATGTCAAAAACAGAAATTGAAAAAAAATTCAAACGTATTGTATAAGGGAGAATGGCAATGGCACGTACGATCGGACTCGGAATACAGGATTTTCGAAAGATCATGGAAAATAACTATTTTTATATTGACAAATCGCTGCTGATAAAAGAATGGTGGGAAAGCGGAGATGACGTTACACTGATTACCCGTCCGCGCAGATTTGGAAAGACGCTTTCGTTAAGTATGCTGGAATATTTTTTTTCGGTGAAGTATCAGGGTGAAAAACCATTGTTCCAAGATCTTTTGATCTGGAAGGAATCATCTTATCGACAACTGCAGGGCGCTTATCCGGTCATCAGTCTTTCATTTGCCAGTGTCAAAGAGACAAATTTTAAAAATGCACGTGCGAAAATATGCCAGCTGATTGCCAGTGAATACTCCAGGTGTGCCTATCTTTTGGAAAAGAACCTTTTGTCAGAGCAGGAAAAAAACACATTCTGCCGAAAAACATATGACATGGATGATGTAGACGCAGCATTGTCCTTAAACCAGCTTTCGGAATATTTGTGCCGTTGCTACGGAAAAAACGTCATTATTTTGCTGGATGAATACGATACGCCGATGCAGGAAGCTTACCTGCATGGATATTGGAAAGAACTGACAGATTTTTTAAGAAACATGTTCAACGCTGCTTTTAAGACAAATCCTTATTTGGAACGGGCGATGCTTACCGGAATTACAAGGATCAGCAAAGAATCTCTTTTTTCGGATTTGAATAATATTACGGTTATAACGACAACTTCCAGCATGTATGGGGATGCTTTCGGATTTACAGAGCAGGAAGTGTCTGCGGCAATGGACGAGTTTCATTTGACAGAAAAAGAAGAAGTCAGACATTGGTATGACGGCTTCGTTTTTGGGAACTGCAGAAATATTTATAATCCGTGGTCGATTTTGAATTACTTAAAAGAAAAAAAGTTTGCGGCGTATTGGGTCAATACGAGTTCAAACAGCCTTGTTGCAAAGCTGATAAGGGAAAGCTCTCCGGATGTAAAAATTGCGGTGGAAGAATTGATGCATGACAGATCTTTTGAGACGTATCTGGATGAACAAATCGTATTTTTACAGCTGGATTACAGAGTAAGCGCGATATGAGCCTGCTGCTCGCAAGTGGATATCTGCGTGCAGAGCGTACAATGTTTGATGCAGCAAGCGGAAAAACAAAATATGAGCTTCGATTGACGAACAAAGAAGTATATTTTATGTTTGTTCAAATGATTGAAGACTGGTTCCGGGAATACACGCCGGATTACAATGCGTTTATAAAAGCTCTGCTTCTCCCTGATGTGGATGCGATGAACGAATACATGAACCGTGTCTGCGAAGAAATTTTCAGCAGTTTTGATACCGGCAGGCATCCTTCGAAAAAATCCCAGCCAGAACGGTTTTATCATGGTTTTGTACTCGGCCTGATGGTAGATTTGGCAGATCAGTATGTGATTACTTCCAACCGGGAGAGCGGATTTGGAAGATATGATATTATGCTTGTTCCAAAACAAAAAAATAAGGATGCATATCTGATTGAATTTAAAGTGTTCCATCCGAAAAAAGAAACCTCGCTTGCAGATACCGTACAGGCAGCGCTGGCTCAGATCAAAGAAAAAAACTATGCTGCAGAGCTGTTAAAAATGGGGATCCCAGCTGAAAAGATTCAGACTTACGGATTTGCGTTTGAAGGAAAACAAGTGCTCATCGGCTGAAAAATAAGAAAGAAAAAGGCAGCAATCGTTATGAAACAACCATTAATCATATTAACCGGGCCTACATCTGTTGGAAAAACAGAACTGTCCGTCCGTTTGGCAAAGCAGGTAAACGGCGCTGTGATATCTGCAGATTCCATGCAGGTATACAAATATATGGACATCGGTTCCGCCAAAATTTCAAAAGAACAGATGCAGGGGGTCAGACATTATTTAATTGATGAATTTTTACCGGATGAAGAATTTAATGTCGTCCGGTTTCAGCAATATGCCAAAAAATATATGCAGGAAATTTACAAAAACGGCCAGATTCCGATTCTTGTCGGAGGCACCGGATTTTATATTCAAGCTGTGCTGTACGACATTGATTTTTCAGAACAGGATACAGACGCAGCATACCGTCTGGAGCTGGAGCAGCTTGCGAAAGAGCGTGGCGCAGAGTATTTGCATGATCTGCTTGTTCAGGTGGATCCGGTATCTGCACAGATCATTCATGCGAATAATAAAAAGCGTGTCATTCGGGCTTTAGAATTTTTTAAGTTGACAGGAACACGTATTTCTGAGCATAATGAAAAGGAGCATTCGAAACAGACCCCTTACCGCGCAGCCTATTTTGTATTAAACGACAAAAGGGAACATCTTTATCAACGCATTGACAGGCGGGTAGATGAGATGCTTGCACAAGGACTGGTAGAAGAAGTAAAAAAATTACGAGATATGGGATATACCAAAGACCTTGTTTCCATGCAGGGGCTTGGCTATAAAGAACTGTTTCCATATTTTGACAGCGAATGCACATTACAGGAAGCTGCCGATGTAATTAAACGGGATACGAGGCATTTCGCCAAACGGCAGCTTACGTGGTTTCGACGGGAAAAAGATGTCATATGGGTGAATAAAGATAAGTTTTCTTATGATAACGACAAAATTTTATCCTATATGAATGCTATATTGACTGAGAAAGGAATTCTGATACAATCATGAACAGCAATTTTACAAACAGATACAAAAATATGGGTATTTGTGATAAAGTGGCAGTTTTTGGGGAAACTATTGTACAACAACTGCAGGAACGATTTGAACAGATTGATGAAAATGCACAAATCAATCAGTTAAAAGTCATTCATGCCATGCAAAAAAACAAAGTCAGCGCGGCATGTTTTCATCAGAGCAGCGGCTATGGGTATGATGACTACGGCAGAGACACGCTGGAAAAAGTCTATGCAGACTGTTTTCATACTGAAGATGCGCTTGTAAGGCCACAGATTACATGCGGCACACATGCCCTTGCCCTTGCTCTGATGTCTAATCTGCGTCCGGGTGACGAGCTTTTATCTGCATCCGGAAAACCTTATGATACCTTAGAAGAAGTGATTGGCATCCGGCCGTCGCCAGGTTCTTTAAAAGAGTATGGAATTTCTTACCGGCAGGTTGACTTATATCCGGATGGAAATTTCGATTACGAAGGAATTAAAAATGCCATTCATGAAAACACTAAAATGGTAACGGTTCAGCGTTCAAAAGGCTATCAGACAAGGCCGACGCTTTCAGCAGAAAAAATCGGAGAACTGATAAAATTTGTAAAAAATATCCGACCGGATATCCTCTGCATGGTTGATAATTGTTATGGAGAATTTGTCGAGCTTTGTGAGCCTTCGGATTTTGGCGCGGATATGACCGTAGGATCTTTAATTAAAAATCCGGGCGGCGGACTGGCCCCGATTGGCGGTTATATCGTAGGGACAAAAAAATGCGTGGAGAATGCTGCGTACCGGCTGATCTCTCCGGGCCTGGGCAAAGAAGTCGGTGCTTCCCTTGGCGTTATGCAGTCTTTTTATCAGGGATTGTTTCAGGCTCCGGTTGTAACTGCAGGAGCGCTAAAAGGAGCTGTTTTTGCAGCCAACTTATATGAAAAGCTCGGCTTTTCTGTAATACCAAACGGGTCAGAGCCGCGTTATGACATTATCCAGGCTGTTACGTTGGGTTCTGCGGAAAGGCTTCTTGCGTTTTGCGAAGGCATTCAGGCAGCAGCTCCGGTAGACAGCTATGTTACGCCGGAACCCTGGGACATGCCAGGATATGACAGCAAGGTTATTATGGCCGCAGGCGCTTTTGTTCAGGGTTCTTCGATTGAGCTTAGTGCGGACGGGCCTTTGAAAGAGCCTTACAACGTATACTTCCAGGGCGGACTGACCTGGTATCATGCAAAATATGGAATTTTAATGTCTTTACAAAAACTTTATGAGCGAAATCTTGTTAAACTTGGATGAATATGTTAATATTATAGAATTGCAGGTTCCTGCAGTACATTTCAGAGATTTTATGATATGTGAAATGACTGATAGAGAGAGTAGAAAGGAACATTGCAGCAATGCAGAAACATTTAACCGTAAAAGAACTTCCTAAAACCGAACGTCCTTATGAGAAATGCATGTATTACGGCCCGGAAGCATTGACAGACGAAGAGCTGTTAGCAATTTTTATCCGTACCGGAACTAAAAAATGCACATCCATCGAACTTGGCAAAAAGATCCTGCAAAACGCAAACCACAATCTGATGAATCTGTATGACTATAGTCTGCAGACATTGATGGAATATGAAGGAATAGGCAAAGTAAAAGCGATTCAGTTAAAATGTATCGCTGAAATATCCAAACGGATCGCAAATGTAAGCCGGAATATGGATATCTGCTTTTCCGCGCCGGACGCTGTAGCTGCTTTTTATATGGAAAAGCTGCGACACGAGCCAAAGGAGCATTTTGTCGTCTGTATGTTAGACAGCAAATGCCGGTATCTGGGAGAGCGTACGCTGACGATAGGCAGTGTAAACGCCTCTTTGGTATCGCCAAGAGAAGTATTTATACATGCACTGTCCCTGCAGGCAGTTTCGATTATAATTCTGCATAACCATCCAAGCGGCAGGCCGCAGCCAAGCCGTGAGGACAAGCAAGTCACAGATTGTATCGCCCAATGTGGAAGGATGCTTCAGGTTGAGCTTTCCGATCATATCATAATCGGCGATCATAATTACTACAGTTTTAGAGAAAAGGGACTGCTTTGATCCCTGAATAGGAGACAAGAATGATGTCAGCAAATATTTATGGTGTGGATTTAGGCACTGCCAATTTAAAAATTTACTGTAAAGCCAGCGGAACGATTCTGAATGAGAAAAATACGATTGCGATTATTAACAAAAATCAGATGTATTCCTATGGCAATGATGCGTATGCGATGTTTGAAAAGGCGCCGGATCAGATACAGGTTACGTTTCCGATTGTCAACGGTGTTATCGCAGATTATAACAATATGCAGACCATGTTGTTTGAATTTTTGGAAAAAAATGCAAAAGGCAAAATTCGGGGCGCGGAATTTGTTGTTGCGGTGCCGACCGATATTACTGAAGTGGAAAAAAAGGCGTTTTCCGATATCTTTTTCAAGAGCAAGGCAAAACCCAGAAGCGTCTTATTATGTGAAAAACCGATTGCGGATGCTGTCGGACTGGGGCTTAACGTAAATGAACCAACCGGAATTATGGTTGTAGATATTGGCGCTGATACGACAGAAATTTCCATCATTTCCCTGGGCGGACTGGTCATCAGCCATTTGCTGCACTTTGGCGGCAACCGTCTGGACGAATCGATTATCAGTTATATCCGTAAAAATTACAATCTTGTGATCGGCAGAAAAACAGCCTGTTCCTTAAAAGAACAGCTGGGGTGCGCATTAGAAGGCAGAGAAGATAAAATGGTAATCGTTGGCCGTGACGTTGTCAGTGGGCTTCCGATTGAGATGGAAATTACGTCTTCGATTGTTTATGAAGCAATCCGCGATCACCTGACAAATATTTGTACGAATATTAAGCTCATTTTGGAAAAAACGCCGCCCGAGCTTGCAAAAGATATCATTTATGCCGGTATTTATATTACCGGAGGCGGTTCTAAGATTGCAAAGCTGGATGAATTGTTTAAGCAGATTACAAATATTAAAGTAAATTGCTGTGATAATCCTGAAGAAAGCGTTGCACAGGGACTTATCAAAATTGTATCCGATAACGACTATAAACATCTGGCCTACAGCTTAAAATCCAGTATTTATAAATAGGGGACATCGGAATGAGAAGAAGAAGAAAAGCGCGCCGTCACATTCCGGCAAAATACGTACTGTGGTTTTTGTCAATCTTATGTGTTGCCGCTATGTTTGCCAGCTTTTTGTTTGATGTTTCGTTTACGCCGTTAAATACAGCGGCCGGATACGTATTTATCCCTATGCAAAAAGGGATTAACGAAATCGGAACATGGGCTGGCGGTGTGACAGATAATCTTGCAAAGCTTCGGGATGTGATGAAAAAAAATGAAGAGCTGCAGGCACAGGTAGATGAACTGACAACGCAGCTTAGCACTTATCAGATGGAACAGTATGACATTGAAGACATGCGCAAGCTGCTGGATTTGGATGAACAGTATAAATATGAAAAAGTCGGCGCAGGCATTATTGGCAAGGATGCCGGAAACTGGTTCGATACATTTATTATTGACAAAGGTTCCAAAGACGGTATTGAAGTCGATATGAATGTAATAGCCGGAAGCGGACTTGTTGGTATTGTAACAAATGTCGGACCTAATTATGCGAATGTCCGTTCGATTATAGACGATCGTAACAGTGTCAGCGCTATGGTTCTGACCACATCAGATAAGTGTTTTGTCAACGGAGATCTGGAAATGATGACAAAACAGCAGGTGATTGCGTTTTCTGATTTGACGGATGCAGATGATAAGGCGGCCATTGGGGACCAGGTAGTAACTTCTTATACAAGCAGCAAATATTTGCCGGGGCTTCTGATCGGACAGATTAACGAACTAAACACAGACTCTAACAATCTGACGAAGTCCGGAACGATTACACCGGCTGTGGATTTTGAACATATCAAAAACGTACTTGTTATTTTAGACAAAAAACAGGCTGTACAGTCAAAGGAAAATTAAAAGGAACTGCAATATGAGAAGAAAGATTACCGTTTTTTTAATAATATTTGTCTGCTTTTTACTGCAGACAACTTTCTTTCAGGCATTGGCATTGGCTTCGATTTCACCAAATCTTCTGATTGTAGTTGTGTCGTCTTTTGGTTTTATGCGAGGCCGGAAAGAAGGGATGTACATTGGATTTCTGACAGGGCTTGTGTTTGACGCTTTTTATGGAACTATTTTCGGATTTTATGCCCTTGTATTTATGTATGCGGGCTACTGTAACGGGATGTTTCGTAAATTTTTCTTTCCGGATGATATTAAACTGCCGATGCTTTTGATCTCGGTCAGCGATATTGTCTATAATGTGGCCGTTTACGTTTTAAAATTTATGTTCCGCGGACAGTTCCATTTCGGCTATTATCTGCTGCACGTAATTGTGCCGGAGCTGGTATATACGGTGCTTATTATGATCTTTTTATATCCGATCTTGTTAAAGATTAATCAGAAACTGGAAGCTGTGGAAAAAAGGAGTGGTATCAAATTTGTATGAATATGATTCTTTGAAAGATTTTTTGAAAAGTTTTTTCAAATCCAGACTGCTTGTGCTTTCTCTGATTATTTTGCTGATGGGCGGAACGCTGCTGCACCGGCTGTTTACTTTGCAGATTATTAACGGACAGTCCTATCAGGATAACTATACGTTAAGAATCCGCAAAGAGCGGATTTTAAATGGAACGCGCGGCAATATTTTAGACTGCAACGGAAAAGTACTGGCTTATAACGAGCTGACTTATAAAGTCATACTGGAAGATAATGGCACTTATTCATCGAACGATGAAAAAAATGAAACGCTAAACAGTATGATTGCAAAAGTGCTTGGAGTATTGGAAGAAAACGGAGATGATTTTGTCAATGACTTTAATATTCGCCTGAAGAAAAACGGCAAATATGTGTTTACTGTAGAAGGGACACAGCTGATGCGCTTTCGTGCGGATATTTATGGAAAAGCTAAAATTGAAGATTTAAAATGGGATAAGGATTTAAAATATAATACAGCGGAAGCTACAGAAGAACAGATTATTGAGTATTTATGCGGAGAAAAAAAGTATTGTTTAAATCAAACAGACTATACGCCGGAGATGAAATATAAGATTATGGTCGTGCGCTATGCATTATCGCAAAACGCTTATCAGAAATATATCCCAACAACGATCGCGACAGGCATCAGCGATAAAACAATGGCCTATATCAAAGAAAACAAGGCAGATCTGCAAGGAATCGACATTGAAGAAGACTATATCCGCAAATACGACGACAGCATTTATTTTGCTTCTATGATTGGATATACCGGTAAAATATCAACAGAAGAGTACGAGGAACTGTCAAAGCAAAATGATTCTTATTCCTTAACAGATGTGATTGGAAAAGCCGGCATCGAACAGATTATGGACGAAAAACTGCAGGGCCGCAAAGGCTCTGAGACCGTATTTGTAGATGTGATGGGCAAAGAACTGGAAGTAACCGATCATAAAGAACCGTCAGCAGGCAATAATATTTATCTGTCTATTGACACGAATCTTCAAAAGGCAGTTTATCATCTGTTAGAGCAGGAACTCGCAGGAATTTTGTTTAATAAGACGATCAATGCAAAAGAATATATAAATACTTCCGGAAATGCATCAGACATTAAAATCCCGATTTATGACGTGTATTATGCATTGATTAAGAATAATATTATTGACACTTCGCATTTTACACATAAAAAGGCAAGCGCTACGGAACGAAACGTACAGGCAATCTATGAGAGCCATCTGGATTCTGTGATTGCCAGAATCAGAGAACAGTGTACGTCAGGAATGCCGGAGACGTATCAGGCAGCGCCGGAAGAATATCAAAATTATTACAGTTATATTATTTCCATGCTGTTTGATAAAAAAGTATTATTAGACGAACAGATTGACAAAACAGACCCAACCTATCTGGCATGGACGAAAGAAGAGACGATCAGCCTTAAGGAGTATTTGGGTTACTGTGTCAATATGGGCTGGATTGACTATAATATATTCCAGACTGAAGAAGAATATTCGGATTCTTCGGAAATTTATATGGATTTAATCCATTACATTGAAAATCAATTAAAGGAAGATGAAGGATTCCAGAAAAAGATCTATCAATATTTAATTAAACAGGACATGGTAAGCGGCACGCAGCTTTGTCTGATTTTATATGACCAAAAGCTGCTCAAAAAAGATGACGAAAAGCGGGCGCAATTGGAAAATGGCACGATATCAGCATTTACGTTTTTAAAAGAAAAAATTCAGAACCTGGAAATTACGCCAGGGCAGCTCGCGCTTGATCCATGTACGGCTTCCTGTGTCATTACGGATGTAAAAACCGGAGAGCTCAAAGCGCTGGTTTCCTATCCGGGCTATGACAACAACATGCTGGCCAATACGGTAGACGCAGATTATTTTGCAAAGCTGCAGACGGACGAGTCCAGACCAATGTACAATCATGCAACACAGGAGCGCACAGCGCCCGGTTCCACCTTTAAGATGGTAACTGCTACAGCCGGATTAGGCGAAGGCATCATTACGCCATCCACCAAAATCAATAACCAGGGAAAGTTTAAGCTGGTAGATAACGAACCGGAATGCTGGATTTATCCGGCATCCCGCCATGGATGGATGGATGTAACGAATGCAATCCGTGTTTCCTGCAATTATTTCTTTTATCAGGTTGGGTATGACCTTAGTCTGGTAGGAAATACTTACAGTGACCCGACCGGAATCCGTAAGATTACAGATTATGCGAAAGCCTATGGACTTGGCGATACAACAGGCATTGAAATTCCTGAAAATAAACCGGAGATTGCAGATCAGTTTCCGGTTATGGCATCGATTGGCCAGTCAAACCATAACTATGCAACGGTTCAGCTGGCGCGCTATGTAACAGCGGTAGCCAACAAAGGCACAGTCTATAATTATACACTGCTAAAGCAGATGACTGACCATAACGGCAAAGTGATAGAAACTTACGAGCCGACAGTAAAAAATAAAATGGAAAATATTGCTGACAGCTCCTGGAAGGCGATTCAAAACGGTAACCGTCTTGTTGTGGCAAATTTAGCTGAATTTAAAGATTTTCCGATTGTAGTGGCTGGTAAGACAGGTACGGCGCAGCAAGTAAAAACAAGAGGAAATCATGCCTTATTTGTAGGCTATGCGCCTTTTAAAGATCCGGAAATATCCATCGCAACAAGAATTGCATATGGCTATACCTCCCATAATGCAGCAGATGTATCCGCACAGATTTTAAAATATTATTTTAAACTGGAAAAGGCTGACAATCTGTTGACAGGTCGTGCGAAGAATGTTGGAGATTCGGCGAATGGTATTACGGATTAACGAATATAGCCGGCAATCCGGCCGGCAGGAAGGAGAAAGGTAGTTTGACACAGGCAGTCGTTATTAAAAGTAAATCGTATGGGATTCATCTTGTATTAAATCCGGACGTTACATTTCAGGAGTTGCTTGAGGCAGTCATTGAAAAATTTGCCGATTCCGGTTCCTTTTTCAAAAACGCGAATGTAGGAATTTCGTTTGAAGGCTATGACTTGACGCCGGAGCAGCAATATGAGCTGATTGCAGTGATAGAAGCGCATACAAGCATTAATATCATCTGTATTATGGAAGAAGAGCAGGTAAAGGAAGCTTGCGTGCTTGCTGAGACAGAAGCGCTTATCCGGGAACGGGTTACAAATCATGCCGTATTTCATTATGGATCCTTGCAGCCGGGAGACGATCTGCATTCTGATGCAGGACTGGTCATTATCGGAAACGTTCCAAAGGGCGCAAAAGTGACCGCCGCCGGTAATCTGATTGTTTTCGGTTCCCTGGATGGTTTTGCGCATGCAGGAGCATACGGAGATTTCGCTGCATACATTGCGGCATTATCTATAGATACAGGACAGATCCAGATTGGACGCATCCTGTATATTCCGCCGGAAAACGGCAATAAAAAGAAAGGCGGCTTTCTCCGCCGCAAAAAAGAAGGAGAGTCATTTTCACCGCAGATAGCGCGTGTTCAGGACGGACATGTCATAATGGAGCCTTGTACAAAAGATTTATTTGAACATTCATAAATCAGGAGGATTCTAATTATGTGTGAAGTTATTGTAATTACATCAGGAAAAGGCGGCGTCGGAAAGACGACGACAACAGCAAACGTAGGCTGTGCGCTGGCAATGCTTGGAAAAAAGATTGTATTGATTGATACCGATATCGGTCTGCGTAATCTGGACGTTGTGATGGGATTGGAAAATCGAATTGTATACAATCTGGTAGACGTCATCAAAGGAAGCTGCAGGCTTAAGCAGGCATTGATTAAGGACAAACGGCATCCGACTCTTTTTCTGATTCCTTCCGCACAGACTTGTGATAAGACGGCAGTTACACCACAACAGATGAAAAAGCTGACAGACGAGCTTAGGGAGGATTTTGATTACATACTTCTGGACTGTCCTGCCGGAATCGAGCAGGGATTTCAAAACGCGATCGCCGGAGCAGACCGGGCCATTGTCGTTACGACGCCGGAAGTATCTGCTATTCGTGACGCAGATCGCATTATCGGCCTTTTAAAAAATGCACAAATGCCGCAGATCGAGCTTTTAATCAACCGTGTGCGCATGGATATGGTAAAACGTGGGGATATGATGTCGCTGAAAGATGTTTGCGAGATCCTTCCCATTCCATTGATTGGAGCTGTACCGGATGATGAAAATATAGTGATATCCACAAATCAGGGAGAGCCTTTATCCGGACTCGATTCCATGTCCGGACAGGCGTATCAGAACATCTGCCGCCGGATTGACGGCGAAAAGGTGCCGATTATGGATTTAAACCAGAAAAAAGTATGGTTCCAACGTTTTCGTGGCTTGACAAAACGTGTATAGGAGGCGTTTTATGAGATTTTTACGATTTATATTTCGAAGGAATTCAAAAGATGTAGCAATGGACCGGTTAAAGCTGCTTCTGATCTCAGACAGAACAGACTGTTCTGCTGATATGTTGGAAATGATAAAAAATGACATTATTCAGGTAATTTCCAAATATATGGAAATAGACACAGAAGGGCTGGATATCCAGATCACACGTACGGTATCTGAGACACATAACAAAAGTGTACCGGCGCTGTATGCGAATATTCCCATTTTATGCGTGAAGCATCAGCCTGAATATCAGTAACACTTAAAATACGATTTGAAAAAGCTCGGAGGCGTTATGATATGTTCAAAATGTATTCGTTTAAAAATTACCGTATCCGGCTGTGCCTGTATGTGATAGCAATTACCGTCATTGGAATCATGGTTGTTGGAAGCGCAAGGAGTTCTTTGCAGGACCGCCAGGTATTTGGCATGGCTTTAGGTCTTTGCTGTATGTTCATATTGTCACTGTTTGATTATTCGTTTTTGCTAAAGCTTGTATGGCCTGCGTATTTTATAAATATAGCGCTGCTTGTAGCGGTTATTTTAAAAGGCACAGAATCTCATGGACAGAGCAGATGGCTGGAGATTGGCCCTGTACAGTTTCAGCCGTCAGAGCTGTCTAAAATTGTGATTATTATGTTTTTTGCGGCATTTTTTATGCGCTATCAGGAACAGATCAGTACCTTTCGGGCATTGGCTGTCTCAGCAGCGCTCATCGCAATTCCTCTGGGACTTGTATTAAAATCAGATTTGTCTACAACAATAGTAACTACATTAATTTTTATTACCCTCTTGTTTGTTGCGGGAATAAGTTATAAAATAATTGGAGGGGCGGCTGCAATTTGTATCCCGGCGGTTATTGTAGTATTGTATCTGATTATGCAGCCGGATCAGGAAATCATTAAAGGATACCAGTTGAAACGAATTTTGGCCTGGCGTTATCCGCAGAAATATCCGGACGGCGCTTACCAACAGCAAAATTCCATTATGGCGATTGGCTCTGGTCAGCTCTGGGGAAAAGGGTTAAATAACAATAACTTTGATTCTGTAAAAAACGGCAATTTTATCTCCGAACCCCATACGGACTTTATTTTTTCCGTAGCCGGAGAAGAGTTAGGCTTTGTAGGAGCCGCTACCATTATTATACTGCTGACGCTTATTGCACTGGAATGCGTATTGATCGGCAGAAAGGCAAAAGACCTGGCCGGCAGGCTGATCTGCTGTGGTATGGCAGCGCTCATTGGATTTCAGAGTTTTGTCAATATTTCAGTTACAACCGGATTACTGCCGAATACAGGACTGACGCTGCCGTTTGTCAGTTACGGCCTTACTTCACTGGTAACTTTATATATAGGAATCGGTATTGTACTAAATGTGGGCTTGCAACCGAAAAAATATTAGCGGGGGTGATATACAAAATGAATATCGGATTAATCGCACACGACTCGAAGAAAAAACTTATGCAGAATTTTTGTATTGCGTACCGGGGAATTTTGTGTAAAAACGAACTATTTGCAACAGGTACAACCGGGCGGCTGATTGAAGAGGTAGCCAACCTGTCGATTCACAAATATCTGGCCGGTCATTTAGGCGGCGCACAGCAGTTAAGCGCACAAATTGAGCAAAATGATATCGATCTTGTTATCTTTTTGCGTGACCCGATGACACCGAAATCCCATGAACCGGATGTAAACAATGTCGTAAAATTATGCGATACGTACAACATCCCATTGGCAACGAATCTTGCAACAGCAGAGCTTTTAATTAAATCATTAGACAGAGGAGATCTGGAGTGGCGTGAAATGTACAGATAAGGGCCGTCTGAGACACGACTGTCCCAAATATGTCAGAAAATTTGGAGCGCTTGCAGTATCAACAATGCTGCTTGTCAGCGGATGCGGTACAAAAACTTATGAATTTGAACATCCATATGATGTATATGGCGCTTCCATGCACTACATACAGTCTCAGGCAGAAGAAGGAAGCCCCGATGTATCCAAAACAGATACCGCAGCAGGAAAGATACCGTTTTTTGCACAAGACTTATGCGTGAATACGGTACAAACAGGTTCTCAAAATGTAGATGCATCCGCAGCTGAAGCCGCAGGTGTTTTTCACCTTGAGGAAGGCACAATTGCATATGCCAAAAATATTTATGAAAAATTATATCCGGCGAGTACAACAAAAATACTGACTGCCTATGTTGCATTGAAACACGCAGATTTGGCGGATACCGTCACCGTCAGTGAGCAGGCTGCCAATCAGGCAGGCGATTCTTCTGTCTGCGGACTGAAGGCAGGCGATCAGCTGACAATGGAAGAACTGCTTTACGGACTGTTATTAGAAAGCGGCAATGACGCTGCAGTCGCCATCGCAGAACATATATCCGGAAATTCGAACAGCTTTGCATCCCTTATGAATGAAGAAGCCGCAGCGCTTGGCGCGACGCATTCTTACTTTACAAATCCACATGGACTGCATGAAGAGGAGCATTATACGTGTGTCTATGATTTATACCTGCTGTTAAATGCAGCTATGCAGTATGAACAGTTTGAAACAATTTCTCATACGGCAAAACATACGGCTTCCTACCGAAATGCTTCCGGAGCAGCGGTAACCGGGGAATGGGAGACTACAGATAAATTTCTGACAGGCGAAGCGTCAGCGCCGGACGGAGTAACCGTACTTGGCGGCAAAACAGGAACTACAAACGCAGCTGGTTATTGTCTGGCATTATACAGCAGAAATGCGGCGCAAAAACCACAAATTTCTATTGTATTAAAAGCAGACAGCAGTGAAAATCTTTATGCACTTATGACGGAACTGCTAAAGCAGTAAAAAATTGTTTTGTCAGCGATTGGTATGTAGCATTTTTAGAAATACCAGTTGTATTTTGTGCAAAAGTATTTTATAATAATCGTATCAAATCTGGAAAGGTTCGAAGCGTCATCTAATAACATGCAGGAGGAGAAGAGTAATGGTCGAAATTATTTGTGGCGAAAAAGGTAAAGGAAAAACAAAACATTTGCTGGATAAAGCAAATACAGCAATCAAAGATGCACAGGGAAACGTAGTTTATCTTGACAAGAGTCAGAAGCATATGTACGAACTGAATAATAAGATACGACTGATTAATGTAACTGATTTTCCAATATCAAACTGTGATGAATTTTTAGGATTTATCTGTGGCATTGTATCCCAGGATCATGATCTGCAGGAAATGTATTTAGACAGTTTTGTTACGATAGCCGGTCTGAAAGACGATCAGCTGCAGCATGCGATCGAAAAGCTGGATATTATCAGCGAAAAATATAATGTCAGGTTTATTTTAAGTATCTCAAAAGATGAACACAACTTACCGGAATGCGCAAAAGCAAAGGTAATTATTTCATTGTAATTACGTGGAAGACACATGAAGAAATCCAGCCCGCTGCATCTTCTTTCAGTCAGACGCTGTCTGCTGAAAGCAAGCTGAAATGGGCTGGATTCTATTACAGTACGGACTTTGCATGTAACAATTATGACATCCGGACTGTTGCCTTTGCATCTGATTAGGAACGCTGATTATGCCTGATCCATCGAACGAATTCGTCCATATACGCTAAGCAGATATAATCCTCCGATTCCTACGAATGCATATACGATCCTTGATAGCCAGGACATATTTCCAAAAAGAAATGCTACCAGGTCGAACCTGAAAAATCCAATGAGTCCCCAGTTAATTGCTCCGATAATAACAAGAGTCAGAAGCGTATAATCTAAAAATTTAGAATTCATAACAGTTACCTCCTTTTTCATAGTATGGACAACCTTTCAGGATTCATGCATGAAAATTTTGGAATGATTGTTACATCTTAAAAAATGAAACGTTTAGAAAGAACAGGTTGAAAGCGATTGGCAGGTAGAAAAAAAAGAAGAAACATTGTTAGATTTCCACGAGGAATACATCTGAATATCGGAATGATCGTATTTCTATTTATAGCATTTTATATGGTTTATAATATTTACAGTTATCTTACTGCCGTACATATCAAAAGCTATGAAGTAGAAACAGGTACGATAGAGGTCAACACTTCTTATACCGGCCTGATTTTACGGAAAGAAATTGTCGTAAATGCTGCTCAAAGCGGAAGGCTGGATTATTATTTGAAAGATAATACAAAAGCCTCAAATGGAACGCTCTTGTGCTCCATAGACGAAAATGGAAATGTGTCTGAGCGTTTAAATGAGCAAGTTGCGTCGAATGCGGTTTTGACCAAAGACAGTATGCGTGATATCCATAGTTCTATTAGAGACTATGCAAAAGGGTATCAGGACAGCGCTTATTATACAACATATAATTTTAAAGAAGATTTAAGCGGCCAGCTGATGGAAGCGTTAAACCTTGGCGCACTCAATGAGATTTCCGAATATACCGAATTTGCCAGAGACAATCAGACGTTTCATCTGTATCGTGCACAGGAACCGGGAATTGTAGCTTATTATACAGATGGAATGGAGCAGCTGACTGTAAATGATTTGACTGACGACTTATTTGACGAGTCTTCACATAAAAAGACAAGCTTAAAGACAGAAGGAAATGTACAAAGCGGACAGCCTATCTATAAATTGATTACAGATGAAAACTGGCAGATTATTATCCGGCTCGATGCAGCAATGAAAAATGAACTGCAAGGCGGTGAAGTTACGCAGATCCGCTTTAAAGAAGACCAGACAACCGCATGGGCAAATTATACGATAGAACGGAAAAATGGAAGTGACTATCTGATTTTAAGCCTGCATAACAGTATGATCCGCTATGCGAACGAGCGATATGTAGATATTAACATTTTGCTGGATCGTCAAACAGGATTAAAAATACCAAACAGTGCAATAACGGCAAAGACCTTTGAACTTGTACCATATGCGTATCTGACCTCCGGAAGCGGAACGTCCGGTCAGACCGGTCTTTTGGTGGAACACCGCAAAGAAAATGAAACTTATGCAGAAGCGGAGTTTATTCCTGTAACGGCATATTATGTAGACAAAAATAAAGATGAAAACGGCAATGAGGATACAAATGAAGAAAATTGGACCGCTTATATATCAAATGAAAAAATAAAAAGGGGTGACAGGATCGCCAGAGTAAATTCTACCGATCGATATGAGATTGCAAATACGGCAAAGCTGAAAGGCGTATATAATATTAACAGAGGATATGCGGTATTTAAACAGATCGATGTGCTTTTCAGCAATGATAATTACACCATTGTAGAGGCAGGAACTACTTATGGAATCATGCAGTATGATCACATCGCACTGGATGGAAATGCCATTGTGGATGGACAAATGATAACAACAAACTAATATTTCAAATTACGGAACAGGAGTATCAAAATGTTAAAAGAAAATTTGTCAAATGTTGAAAATGCAGTACAGGAAGCATGTTTAAAAAGCGCAAGAAAGCGTTCTGAGGTAACGCTGATTGCAGTCAGCAAGACAAAACCTGTTGAACTGTTAAAAGAAGCCTATGATGCAGGCATACGTGATTTTGGCGAAAACAAAGTACAGGAGATCTGCGAAAAATATGACAGGCTGCCGTCAGATATTCGATGGCATATGATCGGGCATTTGCAGCGGAACAAAGTGAAGTATATTATTGACAAAGTATGTATGATTCATTCGGTAGATTCTTATCGTCTGGCGGAAGAAATCAATATCCAGGCAAAAAAGCACAAGCTTGTAATGCCAATTCTGCTCGAGATTAATATTGCGGACGAGCAGACGAAATTCGGTGTTTCCAGAGAAGATGCGATACTTCTGGCAGAAGAGATCGCACATTTAGACAGCGTAAGAGTAGAAGGGCTGATGGCAGTTGCTCCATATGTAGAAGACGCGGAGGATAACCGCAAATATTTTCAGCAATTAAAAAAATTAGCTGTTGACATTCAGCGGAAAAACATAGATAATATAAACATGCATGCACTTTCCATCGGTATGACCGGTGATTTTGCTGTCGCAATTGAAGAAGGTTCTACGATGGTACGTGTTGGAACCGGTATTTTCGGCGAACGGGATTATGGTCATCCTGCTTCATTTCAATAAAAAGATAGGAGAGGTATATGAGTTTAGTAGATTCCCTTTTAAATGTAATGCATATGAATCCGGATGATGATGAAGATTACTATGATGATTATTATGATGACGAAGAGGAAGAGGAGGCTGCGCCAAAACGCCGCCGGAGCCAGTCAAAAGAGCCGGAAGATTCGAGTTATAAAAATTCCGGCAGCGCGAATCAGCCGATTGATATTAATCGCAACAGAGAACGTACAAATGCAAAGTCCGGTAATAAAGTTACACCGATGCGTCCTTCCTCTAAAAAAACAACCGCCTCAGGACTGGAAGTATGTGTCATTAAGCCAACATCCTTTGAGGATGCCAGAGAAATTACAGAAACGCTTTTGATGAACCGTCCGGTTATTTTAAATGTAGAAGGATTGGATGTCGATATTGCACAGCGGATTATTGATTTTTCATCCGGCTCCTGCTTTGCAATCAGTGGTAATCTGCAAAAAATATCCAATTACATATTTATTATTACTCCTGCAAATGTAGAGATCTCCGGTGATTTTCAAAGTTTAATTGATTCCTACGATCAGACGTCGATCCGTATGGATTTTTAGGAAGGAACAGCAATATGGATCAGGAAGAAGAATATTTAAAAAAGCGTTTTATAGATTTGTCAAAACGGGCAGAAGACAAAAATATCGTAACCTTTAGTAATTTTTTAAATTTAAACGAGTTAAATATTTTTCACCAGATAAGCAAAGAGCTATATAGTTCTTTTCAGGTTTTTGGTGGTTATGATTTTGCAGAGCGTCAGTTGGTTGCTTTTATCCCTGATGCTCTTTATTATGTATGGGAATATCCGATAGATACGCTTAGTCTGACGCCAACACATTCTAAATTTGCTGAATCACTGACACATCGGGATGTATTAGGCGCCTTGCTGAATCTCGGCATCAAGCGGGAAATGCTGGGCGATATCCTTTTTCCGGATCATTCTATCGCAGTATTTTGTATCAGCTCTGTTTCAGACTATGTGATCGAGCAATGCAGCAAAATCCGTCATACAAACGTAACGGTTAAACGGATGCAGACAGCAGATTTTGATTATCAGCCTAAGTTTGTGGAAAAGGAAGGAATCGTTTCTTCGCTCAGATTAGACACAATCATCGCTGATATCTGTAAATTGCCAAGATCAGCTGCACAAAAAATAATTTCTGAGGGAAACGCCTTCATAAATGCAAAAAAAATGCAGCAAAATACTTATCACTGTCAACATGGAGATATTTTATCTGTGCGCCATGTTGGAAAATTTCAAATTGAAACGACAGATTATGTAACAAAAAAAGGCAGAATTCGGTATCGTTATAAAATATATTCGTGAGAAAAATAGTATGACTTCAAAACGGAGGGACAACAGATGGAAGCAAAATCAAAAAAAACTAGTATGCTGTGTTTTGGTGTTAGCGCCATTCTGCTTATCCTGTTGGATCAACTGACAAAACAATTTGCGCAACGTATGCTGAAAGGAGAAAATGCTTTTTCAATCATTTCGGGTGTCTTTGAGCTGCAATATTTGGAAAACAGAGGTTCGGCTTTTGGATTTATGCAGGGTCAGAGAACTTTATTTGTAATGATGGCAGTGCTCATGCTGTTTTTTATTCCTTATGTATACTATAAAATCCCTCTTACCAGACATTTTTGGTATCTGCGTGTGATCGCAACGCTGTTTTTGTCCGGAGCAGTTGGAAATGCTATAGACAGGATTGCATATGGATATGTGATCGATTTTTTTTATTTTTCTCTGATCGATTTTCCTATTTTTAATGTAGCAGATATTTATGTCACTGTTTCAACATTTCTGCTCATTGTATTGATTTTATTTTATTATAAGGAAGAAGATTTTGAACAAATCCATATTTTTCAAAAGTTGAAACGAATCGGGAATAAAAAATGAGTGCAAAACTAAGTGAAAGAAAACAGAGTAGTATGGATATGGAACAACAAGAAAATGGCATGTTACAAGGGAATGCTCTTTCAAATGGCATTTCACAGACTTTTGAAGTTTATGCGGAGTTTGATGGAATAAGACTTGACAAATTTCTGGCTATGATTTATCCGGACTTATCCAGAGCATTTTTTCAAAAGATAATCAAATCCGGTCAGGTCCAAATTTCTGGCTGTATACGAAAACCAAGTTACCAGGTAAAAGAAGGTGAGCTTGTAACTGTCCGGGTGCCTCGGGCTATACAAGTAAACATTCAGGCAGAAAATATTCCCCTTAATATCCTATACGAAGATGAAGATATCCTGATCGTGAACAAACCAAAAGATATGGTCGTACATCCCGCTCCCGGGCATTATACCGGAACGCTTGTCAATGCAATTATGTATCACTGCCAAAATCATTTGTCCGGCATCAATGGAGAAATTCGTCCGGGTATTGTTCATCGCATTGATAAAGACACCACCGGTTCACTGGTTATCTGTAAAAATGATGCGGCACATAACAAGCTTGCGGAACAGATGAAAGCACATTCTGTAACAAGACGTTACCGCGGGATTGTATCCGGACTTGTAAAAGAAGATACCGGCACGATCTGTGCTGCAATCGGAAGAGATCCTAAAAACCGCCTGAAAATGGCATGTGACGTGCAAAATGGACGATCAGCTGTTACGCATTACCGTGTTTTGGAACGCTTTCGTAACCATTCCTATTTAGAATTTGAATTAGAAACCGGAAGAACACATCAGATTCGGGTTCATATGGCGAGTATCGGCCATCCGCTTTTGGCAGACCCATTATATGGTCCTGCAAAGTGCCGCTTTCGTCTGCAGGGACAATGCCTTCATGCAATGACACTCGGTTTTATTCATCCACGGACAGATTCCTATGTTGAATTTTCAGCTCCGCTCCCAGACTATTTTCAGGAATTGCTGACGGAAAAAAAAGCTTCTCTATAATATTGTACCAGATAGCATTGCACCAGACAGTATTGCACCGGTTCAAATAATACACGGAACTGGTGCATAGTATTATACAAAAAGATATAATGGCTAAAAGTTTTTCTGTACATAATGCACAAAATGAATTATAATAGGATTATCTAAAATTTTTAACGGCAACCTTGTGTATGCAGGAAGGAGCGTAAATATGAGCAATTTTGTAATTACAATCGGACGTGAATTTGAAAGTCTGGGAAAAAATGTCGGACTAAAATTAAGCGAAAAACTCGGTATTAAATGTTACGATAAAGAATTATTAAGCAGAGCAGCAAAAGAAAGCGGCTTATGTGAAGAAATTTTTCATTCCCAGGATGAAAAACCTACAAGCAGCTTTTTGTATTCCCTCGTTATGGATACGTATTCAGCAACAGGTTATTCGGCAGCGCCATTTTTAGATATGCCACTGAATCATAAGATTTTTTTAGCACAGTTTGATACCATAAAAAAATTAGCGCAGGAAGAATCTTGTATTATTGTTGGACGCTGTGCAGATTACGCCTTAAATGATTTTCCACATACGATCAATACGTTTATTCATGCGGATTTGGAATTTAGAATTAAAAATGCAATGGATGAATTCCATATTAATGAATCTAAAGCCAAAGATATGATTACGAAAAAAGACAAACAACGTTCCAGTTATTATAACTATTATTCAAATAAAAAATGGGGAAGCTCCAAATCTTACGACCTGACACTAAATTCCGCAAAGCTTGGCGTAGATGGCTGTGTAGATATGATTCTTCGTTATAAAGAGATTTTGAATTATTAATGCGTGAAAAACCTGTAGAGCAGGTATGGGAATCATGGACTCCTGATCCCCAACTATTCGTAAAAGGACACTTTTACGAATAGTTGGGGCCTTTTGCGTATTCATGCTAATTCGTCAGAGTCCAAAATAATCGTAAACGGCCCGTCATTTACTAACTGCACCTGCATATCGGCGCCAAATTCTCCGGTAGCTACACGAATATTTTGTTCACGGCATTTTTGAATCATATACTCATACAATTCATTTGCCAGCTGCGGTGCGCCCGCTCTTATAAAAGACGGCCGGTTTCCTTTGCGGCAGTCTGCATACAATGTAAATTGGGATACTAATAAAAGTTCGCCATTTACAGCATCCAGAGACAAATTCGTTTTTCCAGCCGAATCTTCAAAAATACGAAGTCCCAGCATTTTACGGATCATTTTATCTGCAGTTTCTTTTGTATCCGAATCACAAACGCCAATCAGCGCTAAAAAACCTTTGCCGATACTGCCAATCATTTGATTGTCAACCGTTACGGACGCTTTTGACACTCTTTGTATTACAAGTTTCATATTTTCTCCTGTTTATTTTTTTGATATGAATTAATGATATTTATTTGATTGTATTGTAATAATTGTTCTGAAAAGTTCCCTTATAGTAACTCTCAGTAACTCTTTGTATTCTTTTGTAACATCTGCCAGTTGTAATGCTTTGTAATAGGATTCTTTATCTGTGACTTTAAAATATATTGGTGGTAATCCTTTTAATTTTAGCATCCAATTAAGTAAAGCTCTGGAACACCGTCCATTTCCATCTCTAAATGGATGAATCTTAGTAATTCGATGATGAATTTTCAAACATTGTAATACATATTCGCTGATAGATAATGAATCTGCATGTTCCACAAGTTTTTCTACTGGTTTTTGAAGTTTAACCAATTCTGCAGCAACGTCTTTACAATTAACGGTTTCAAATTTTGATCCTAATACCAGATTATTATCTGTCCTGGTTTTTCCGGATTCTTCTGGAAATGGAGCAAATTGAAATAGTTTTCTATTTAAATCCAGCAATTTGTAAATGCTTAAATTATCAGTTGTTGTCATTATATAATCGTATAGATCAGCATGTCCGGCAACTTGAATGATATCTTCATATGTTTCTTTACAATAAGCGCTTTCCTGGAGATTTATTCGCAAATCCGTAACAATTTCAGCGACTTCATCTCTGTCTAACATTAAGCCTTCCATTCGATTTTCATTATAAATGAAATCATTTTTGAATTTGTACCATACGATGTTTTCATCTATATTGAAAAAGAATTCATAGGAATCTAATGCTTGTCTTAATAAGTAGATATTCTCAACATCCATTCCAATTTCTGCTTTTTTATTATCTGGTTTATAATCTGATATTCTTTTATTTAAATTATTATAGTCACCATCGAGAATATTATATGTATATGCAAGACGCAATACGCATGAACGAAAACTTACTCCAAAATATTCAGCAAGTTGTAAAGCGCCATTCATAGAAACCTTACCTTGATTCATATATTTTTTTGCTTCTACATAAAATATTTTTTCGGGCATCAATAATTCAGCTGCAAATTTTTCGGCAAAGATCTCTATTCCATTTTTTGATCCTATTGGGCATGCTTCATTTTGTCTGTCTTTTAAATGATGACACAGTTCATGTGCTGCTGTATATCTTTGCCTTGTGATTCTTCTCTTATAATTTATACCAACAACAGCAATATCATCTCCGTCTTCTGGCACTAAATAAATACCTTCTAAATCCTTAAATCCCATAAATTGGTATATTATCCCATAATCACGCATCAATTGGAAAGGATCAATAGGAATAGAAGGTAGTTCTCTTCCATATTTTTCCTCTAATACTTTTTCTGCCAGTTCTTTAGGAGTCATTCCAGGGCTATATAAGTTTTCTGGTTTTTCAGCCATTTAAAAATTCTCCTTATATTTGCGTTTAAAATCGATTAAATTCATAATTTCTTTTTGGTCAATTTCTGATAATTCAGAAAATGCTCTTGCAAACATTTCGGTCTTGGAATTTTCAGACGCTTTTCCATTCACCAATTCATCAATACAAACACCATACAATTTAGAAAATCCTGCAAGTTCTTCAGCTGTGACTTTTCGCTGCCCGGCTTCAATTGCACTAATTGTCGGACGTGAAAGATTCATTTGGCGCGCTACAAACTCCTGAGATAAATTTAAATATTTTCTGGCCTGTTTTAATCTTTCATTCATGATAGCTTCCTCCTTTTTAGTTATTATATGTAAAACCGAATGAAAAGTCAACAAAAAATGTCAAGATTTATGACAAGAAAAATCGGTAATACAAATAATTTCCCAATATTTACTTTTTACAAGTCCTATTGTATAATAGGAAAAGCTTAATACAACAGGAGGAACTCATGAATTTGAAACGACTGCTCAGCTATGTTCGGCGTGCTGTAGATGATTATCATCTTCTGGAAGATGGGGACCGGATTGCAGTAGGCATTTCAGGCGGCAAAGATTCCATTGCGCTGCTCTGCGCTTTAAAAAATCTTCAGCGTTTTTACCCGAAACGCTTCGAATTAGCTGCATTTACGGTTCATCTCGGATTTGAAGACTTTCATCTGCAGCCGATTCAGAATTATTGTGAAGCGCTTGAGGTTCCCTATGAAGTGATATCTACGCAAATTCAGGAAATTGTTTTTCAGCATAAAAAGTCCTCTCATCCTTGTTCTCTGTGTGCAAAACTTCGAAAAGGCGCACTCAATGAGGCTGCTTTAAAATATGGCTGCAATAAGGTCGCTTACGGTCATCATCGGGATGACCTGATTGAAACAATGCTGCTTTCTTTGTTTTTTGAAGGCCGGTTTCATACGTTTTCGCCGAAAACATATTGGGAGCGTTCAGGTTTAACGTTAATTCGGCCATTGCTCTATGTTTCTGAGGCTGAGATAAACGGCTTTCAGAATAAATACCAGCTTCCGACGGTTAAAAACCCCTGCCCGGCAGATGGACATACGAAGCGGCAATATGTTAAAAACATGCTTTGGACGCTTCAAAAAGAACACCCGGCTATCAAAGACAGATTATTCACAGCGATTCAATCCGCTTCTTTTGATGACTGGCCGGAATGTTTTTCATAAATATTTGAACTTTGTAAATATTTGAACTTCATAAATATTCGAACTTCACAAATATTTGAACTTAAGGTGGAAAATTTATTATGGAAAAAACATATCATGAAAAAGTAAAAATTGAAAATGAATTAAAGCTGCGTGCAATGACAAAAGAATTGCCGCGTTTTTGCCAGGAGTACTTTCTTGGCACAGAACATACGACGTCATCCCGTACCCGTCTGGCTTATGCCTATGATCTTGGTATTTTCTTCTCTTTTTTACATGAAAATAATCCAATATGCAAAAAATATGAGATTACAAATATTCCCATTTCGTTTTTAGACATGATTACACCGCTGGATATTGAAGAATATTTGAACTACTTAAAGGTTTACACGAAAGATGGCGTGGAACATACGAATGATGAACGGGGAATTTCCAGAAAACTTGCGAGTCTTCGCAGTTTTTACAACTACTTTTTCAGAAAGCAAATGATTCAGACGAATCCGCCCGATTTAGTAAAGACGCCAAAATTACATGAAAAAGAAATTATCCGTTTAGACGTGGATGAAGTCGCTATGCTTTTGGATGAAGTGGAATCAGGAGAAAACCTGACAGCCCATCAGCTTGCTTATCATGAACAAACAAAGCTTCGTGATCTTGCACTGCTTTCACTCCTGCTTGGAACCGGAATTCGTGTATCAGAATGTGTCGGCATTGACATCAATGACCTTGATTTTAAAAATAACGGTGTAAAGGTACGCCGAAAAGGCGGCGCTGAGGTAATTGTATATTTTAACGACGAAGTAGCTGACGCGCTTCTGGATTACCTTGATATGCGCAATGAAACTGAAGCTGTAGAAGGCCATACAAACGCGCTGTTTTTATCCATGCAGCGTAAACGGATGAGTGTACGGTCTGTTGAGAAACTTGTGAAAAAATATGCACAACTTGTTACAACTGTCAAGCGTATTACACCTCATAAGCTGCGCAGTACTTTTGGCACAAATCTCTATCAGGAAACCGGAGACATTTATCTTGTTGCGGATGTGCTGGGACATAAAGACGTCAATACAACAAGACGCCACTATGCAGCACAGGCAGATGCAAGAAGAAGGCAAGCTGCTAAAATGGTACAGCTTCGAGAGAATGGTTTGAACAGTTAGAAAAAGAACTGTCAAATCAGTTACATAGCCTGTTATGCGCCTGATTTTTAAGCAGAGCTCTCGAAGAAAAATCCTGCGCACTATTTAAAAGTTATTTATTCACATTTTCTAAGGAAATAATGATGGCGCTTTTGATTTCTGATGAGCGTCAAAATTATTTCCTTCTATTTTGTTAAAATTTAAAATGTATATGCGGCAATTTCTTCTTCAATCCGGGATTTTACAAGCTTCGCAATTTCCTGTGTCTTCATTCCCTGATATTCTTCATATGGAATTGGCTTTAAAAAATGAACCTGAGCCGTTACCGGCATTATATGAAGGCTGTTAAATACCTTAAAGGAATCAATCAACGCAACCGGTACAATGGGCGCTTTTGACATTGTTGCACTCTTAAAACTGCCTGGTTTAAAATCAGCTATCCGGTTTTTATTATTAAACTCATATCCTCCCTCTGGAAATAAAATATAACGTTTTCCTTCTTTTACTTCAGCCGCCACTTCGCGGATAATTGTCATTGCCTGGCGGACATCTGCTTTGTCCAGCCGTTTTCCTTCCAGTAAATCTACAAATTCACGCACCAATATAGACTTGGATTTTTTAATATCCATTACAATAGAACATGGAGATTCATGACACAGAATAATTGCCAGTGCATCAAACTTTCCTTGGTGATTTGGATACATAATATATCCGCCTTCCTTTGGAAGATTTTCCTTTCCGTAACAAGCGGTTTGGATTCTGCCTGTATTACACATAATGCGAATTGCGCGCTGATCCAGTTCATATCGCTTTTCTACGGAATATTTTTCAGGATGGTCCGCTTCATACCGCATTCTTGTTATCATGTATGGTGCACGAAACAGGTTCATAATAATAACATATAAAAATCTGAACATAAATACAATCACCTTATCGTATTAAAATTTATCTGCTGGAGTGTGTTTGAAAATTGCTTTTATTCCATAGGCAATAGTTTAACACAAAATGTGAAATATTTCTATTCATTTTCAAAAGAAAGATTTTCTAATAAAAATTTATTGTAACAGTTCCGTCAGGAGCTTGCCAAAACTGTAAACTAATCGTAATACGGAATAATAACATATGCCCCGGAATTAATTTCTTCATCTGTCATATTATTTAATTGCATAATCTTTTTTACATAAGAGTGTATATTCTCATATTCATCTGTATAATAACGTTTAGAAATTTCCCACAGTGTTTCACCGGAACACACCTTAACGCTTGCAAAACGTTCTGCCTTTTTTTCTTTCCCCTGACTTTGCGTATATCTGCTTATTTGGTTAGTAATTGCAGTCAAACAGACAATAAAGAATAAAATTTGCAAAATTATAATTACAGTAATCGGGTTAATTTTATCTCTTTTGATATTTTTCATGATCGCATCATCTCCTGCTTGAAACATATGTTCGATTTACAATATTATAGATTAGGAACATATGTTTGTCAAGAGATTAAATAATGATTTCTGATTAACTTTTTCAATGTCGGTAACAGTTAGATACCTCATGGAACTGTTATGTATCCAGGCATTAGAAATTGCTTCGCGATGAGCTGGATACCTGGCAACTACTTACTATTTAAAAGTTATTTATTTACAGTTCCTAACTGTTTTATAATAGTTACTATTCACACGCAATGTCATTTACTTTAGGGAAATTCTGCTTTTTTAGCAGAATTTCCGTTTTTCTACCAGTAACTCAAATTTTTATAATTTTTTAATAAAATAACAGTTGACAAAACACTGAAAATGTGCGGCCGCTTTTGTTTCTGATGCTTTTTAGAGGAAACAAAAGCAGCCCTTGGATTTAGAAATATACATTATTTTCAATCCAGGGAGGGACACATTATGAAGTTTTCTGATTCTGTGAAAGCAATCTTACTTGCCGCCATTGATGATCTGGCGGCGGATCCTGAAAAATACGCCAAAAGGCCCGGCAGGGATTTCACCCGTAACAGGAAGCTCGGCTTTAAGCGGCTTATCCTCATGCTCCTTACTATGGAAGGGGAATGCATCCGGGAGGAGATCTACACTTATTTCGGCCGCAGCACCGATGCGCCTTCCAAGGCGGCTTTTTACAGACAGCTACACAATCTTAAGGACGGGGCCCTCAGGTGTCTGCTCCTGGCTTTCAACAGGCAGTTGAAAAACAATCTTTTCAACGGGAAATACCGCCTGGTCGCCTGTGACGGGTCCGCGCTCGACATTTTCCGCGACCCGGATGACCCTGACACTTTTTATCCTCCAGGCGGCATGTCCCCAAAAGGCTATAACCAGGCTTACATAAACGCTTTTTATTCCATCCTGGACAGGCGCTTTACCGACCTCGTCATCCAGCCCGGTCGGAAACGCAATGAATACAGTGCCTTCTGTCAGATGGTCGATGCGTCCGGCCCCGCCGGGGACGGCCCGGCATCCATCTATCTCGGCGACAGGGGCTATGCCTCTTACAACAATTTTGCGCATGTCATTGAAAACGGACAGCATTTCCTGATCCGCCGCACAGACAAAAAGGCGGAAAAGATCCTGGGCCGCAGCCTGGAAGGGGTGCAGGCCCTGGATACGCATGTGGAACGCATCCTCTCCAGATCCCAGTCAAAGAAAAAACGGTGGCGTCCGGAACTGGCGGAAAGCTACCGCCACATATGCGCCAAAGTCCCTATGGATTATCTTACGGACACAAGGCCTGAATATGACATTGCCCTGCGGGCCGTCCGGTTCGAGCTGTCCTCCGGCTCCTACGAAAGCCTGATCACAAATCTGCCAGACCGGGAATTTGACATGGATGGCTTCAGGGAGCTTTACCATCTGCGCTGGGACCAGGAAAATGCTTACCGGGACGTCAAATACCCGCTGCGCCTAAAAGCGCTGCGCTCGAAAAAATATGAATATGTTGCGCAGGAAATATGGGCCAGGGCCATACTGCATAATTTCTGCTCAGAAATAGCGTTAAGTGTGGAAATTGAACAAAACGAAAGGAAACACGAATGCCAGGTGAACTATTCACAGGCTGTCAAGACATGCAGGGATTTTCTCCGCATCCATGACGGAAAAAGCGTCATGGATGCGGAGGGCCTAATCGCCAGCAATATAGAGGCGGTCAGGCCAGGTCGAACCTTCCCACGACAGAAAAGATTCAAAATCCCAATGAGCTTCTGCTATCGAAATTAACCGCAGAAGCCAAACAACGCATCTTTAATATACACCTGTTTCCAAGCGGATTCAATTGTTTTATAAAAATAGTTAGATCGGCTTTCTTGTTATGCCTTCCTATCAATTACGATTAAAGATTTAAGATGAAAAATCCTCTTTTTTCACGTTTTATCAATTACTTCTTGCAGTTAGATTTAAAATATTCAATTCAGCAACATTAAGTTGACCTTCTTTCTGTTTCTAAGTGTAGTTTCCCGCATGATTTTTTCTAAAGTTAATGACATTGATTCACACGGGGGTGGACAAGTAACAAAGCAACAGTTTAGACAAAATGTTGCTTTTTCTGGATTACCAGACGCCGGATGGCGGAGAGCTGCCCTTGTTTCTTGTTCCTGTTCCAGAATGTAAGAATCCCTAAGCAT
>CAJUBQ010000036.1 GCA_910584595.1 uncultured Eubacterium sp. | reverse complement strand
ACCATCCGGCGTCCGGTAATCCAGAAAAAGCAACACTTTGTCTAAACGGTTGCTTTATTACTTGCCCCACCCCGTGAAAAGTAACCATATTTTTTATCGTAGCATTTTTTATTCCAAAATGCTATACTAAAATTAGATTCATAGAAATATAACAGTATAAATAAACGACGGCATTATCAAATTACAATTTAAACTCAAAGAAAGAATTGCTTATGAAAACGAATCCTGTTTTTTCTCTGCACAACATTGCCGGGACTGCTTATCTGCTTCCCCATGGACAGGGCATTGCTGACCACCAGCGGGGTATCCGGCTAAACGAAACCGGTGTTTTTCTATGGAAAACGCTGCACCATATTACAAACTACGAGGAACTGTTAGCCTGTTTCGCAAAATATTGCGATGCCACTGCGAAAGATCTTCCACAGTTGAAACAAGATCTGACTGATTATCTGGATCAGCTCTTTGCACTTGGCATCCTGTTAGAAGAAGCTCCATTCTATCATCCCCCGGCAAACCCGTCAGACTGTTCGGCCTGTTTTCAAATAGGCCCTTTGCATATCAGGCTGATTGGGCCTTTGAACTATATTGCAGCAGAATTACTTTCCTTTCAAACGGATGATACTGCATACACAGACCTTACGATTGTTTTGAAAAATACCGCCTTTTCCCTGCCGGAACAGAGATTTTTATTCATTCAAAATCCAGAGCTATGTGTTTATGAAACAGCGGACCAATACGTCATGCAATTTCCGCAGATGCCGCATATTACAGGAGCCCTTATTTCTAAAAGCGGCAGTGACGCAGCTATTTATTTTAACAAGACTGAGAATGAATCATTTTGCACAGATCTGTTCCATGTCATCCGCTTTTTATTTTTGTATACGGCGCAAAAACACAGCTGTTTTGTTCTGCATTCCGCTTCGATCCTCTATCGCGAAAGCGTCTGGCTGTTTTCCGGCCATTCGGGCATGGGCAAATCAACACATACGAACATGTGGAAAGAGCTTTATCATGTGCCCATATTAAATGGTGATCTGAATCTGATTGCCATCACTGACGGACTGCCAATGGTCTACGGACTGCCCTGGTGTGGAACCTCAGGCATCTTTCATACGGACGCTTACCCATTAGGCGGCATCATCCTGTTAAATCAAAGTACGCACGATATATGCATCGAGCTGCCCATGTGCCAAAAAATACTGCTGACCACGCAGCGGCTTATTTCTCCAGCCTGGAATGCCGGTATGCTGCAATGCAATCTGGATTTTATGACTGCACTTGCAAAGCAAATACAAATCTGTCTGTTGAAATGCACGAAAAACGATACGGCTGTTAAGACAGTCAGGCATTGGATAGACCAAAAACTGGAGCGTGTTTAAAAAACGCTTTAACGCCATTGTGAAAAAAACAACTGAATCTGCGAAAAGATTTGGTGTATTCTTATTTACTAACTGATAAAATTATGATACACTTATAAAAAATTTGCTAAGGAACTTACGAATCATAACAGTTCAGATAACCCATTGAACTGTTACGTATCCAGCCTTTAGAAATCGCTTTGCGATGGGCTGGAAACCGCTACATTTTTATACGGTCAGCACAGTAAATGCGCAGACCTACCTGAACTGTTACTGAATCATACATTACATTAAGAAAGGGACGAAAATATGAGAAATTACGAAAAACCGGTTGTGATTGCAAACGACAGTCTGGCCGAGGGCGTATATGCTGCCAGCGGCTCAGCTTCCAGTTCCGGCGGCAGCGGAGATGACTGCTATACTGTAAATGCATATATCCATCAGCGGCCGGAAACAGGCAGACAGGATTACCGTATTCAGGTAAATGGAGTACACGCAGCAGGTGACGGGCATCATAGCGGAAAACAGCATTTATTCCTGACCTTTAACCAGCCGGTCACATACAGCTCTTCGAACGGCACACTGGCAGGCGGCAACAACTCCAACTGCATCGAGATCGCTTATGCTTATCATAACAATGGAAATGATAATATCGGACTTGGTGATGTAGTCGTTACTTCCGGCGATGGACTGGAGATTTCCGGCGCAGTATTAACATGTAATCATGACTGCGGTCAGCATTAATGTTACTATGAAAAGCTGTTATACAGACGTTTGTTTGTATAACAGCTTTTTTAAAGTACATCGGTTAACCCATTGAACGGTTGCTTTTCAGGAACTATTCCGCCTGAAAGAAACCGTAACGAAAGGACATCTTTTTATGATAAAGCATTTAAAAGAAAACATCCGCTTTTTCATTGGACGCATAAAGGCCGGACGCCTGCAGGAAATGCGTCAGCAAACGCTTTGGATCTACCAATACGCAAGACATTACTGGATGGTAATGATCTTTTATACAATGCTTGGCATGTTTGGCGCGGTCGTAAGCCTGGTATCCGGCCTGGTATCCAGAGATCTGGTAGACATTATTACCGGTCATGAATCCGGAGCAGTCATCCAGACGTTCGCGATCATGATTGGTCTGAACATCGGAACAACCCTGATAAGCCAGATATCCGACTATGCTTCCAGCTATTTGAGTATGAAAGTCGACGCCGAAATTAAAGCGGATATTTTTTCCAAAATACTTGTCACAGACTGGGAATCTTTGACCAACTACCACACCGGAGATTTACTGACCCGCTGGAGTTCGGACGCTTCCAATATTTCTTCCGGTGTGCTGAATTTTATACCGAACATCATCATATATTCCTTTCGATTTATCAGCGCTTTTGTAATGGTCGTTTATCACGATGCTTCTTTTGCCATCTTTGCTTTTTTAGGAATGCCAGTCAGTCTTATAATGTCTAAAACACTGTTAAAACGCATGGTCAATAATAACCGGCGCAGCGCAGCCATGGGTGCAAAAATGTCCGGTTTCAATCAGGAAACCTTTTCAAACATTCAGACGATCAAAGCATTTGACTTAATCCGGCTATACATCGAACGATTAAAACAGCTGCAAAAGGAATATATACAAATGCGCCTGGATTTTCAGAAAATGTCCATAGGAACTTCTCTACTGCTGTCTACGGTAGGGCTGCTTGTTTCGTATCTTTCCTATGGCTGGGGCATTTACCGCGTCTGGAGCGGAGCTATTTCTTACGGTACGATGACGATGTTTCTTACACTGTCCGGTACGCTGTCCGGCTCTTTGCATAATCTGACCTCTCTCGTCCCTGCTATCATCGGCCTGACTACATCTGCCGGACGCCTGATGGATATTATCGAAATGCCGCGGGAAGATTACAGTCAAAATGACGAAGTAGAACAGTTTTACGAAAAACATGCTTCTGAAGGCATCAGCTTGTCCATCCAAAATATGGACTATACTTACAAAAACGGTACGCAAGTATTTTCAAACGCCTCGTTAGAAGCGCATCCACACGAAGTCATAGCGCTGGTCGGCCCATCCGGCGAAGGAAAAACTACGATGATCCGTCTGCTCCTGTCCCTCATGCAGCTGCAGTCTGGAAGCGCGTGTCTATACGGCAGCCAGGCATCCGCTGATGTCATTCCGCTGACGCCGTCTACACGAAAACTGTTTTCCTACGTCCCGCAGGGAAACACTATGTTCTCCGGTACGATTGCAGAAAATATGCGCAACGTCAAGCAAGACGCTACGGACGCAGAAATTATAGAAGCCTTAAAGCTTGCCTGTGCCTGGGATTTTGTAAAAAAACTGCCGAACAGCATTGACAGCAAAATTATGGAACGCGGCGGCGGGTTCTCCGAAGGGCAGGCACAACGGCTTTCCATTGCGCGCGCCTTGCTGAGAAACTCACCGATTTTACTGTTAGACGAAGCAACTTCTGCACTGGATACAGCAACCGAGCGAAATGTACTGCGCAATATTATGCAGGACAATTATCCGCGTACCTGTATCGTAACTACACACAGACCTTCCGTTCTTCATATATGCAAACGTGTATATGCCATCCGGAACAAACAGTGCGTCCTGTTAACCAAAACAGAAATCGATGAAATGACAAAATTCTAACACTCTGCCCTTTTTAACAGACGCGTCTCACGCAATAACATTGTGCCAGCAATGAAGAACGCCACAAAGTCCGCAATTGGGGCTGCATACATCGCCCCATCCAGACCGAAAAACTTAGGCAGGATCACAAGCAGCGGCATCAAAAACAAGATTTGTCTGGTCAGTGACATAAATGCACCTGCTGCGGCCTTGCCGATAGATGTGTACATATTTGCCACAATCGGCTGAAACTGGTTCGCAAAGGTAAAAAACATATAAATTCTAAAATACCGCTCCGCAAACTGAAAATATTCTTCGCTTTCCTGCCCGAATAATCCTATGATCTGTCTCGGAAAAATCTGAAAGCACAAAAATGCAATCATCGAAATTACAGTTGCACAAGCAATCGATTTCCATACTGCTTCTATCACACGCGCATACTGTTTTGCACCGTAATTAAAGCTGACAATCGGCTGCATTCCCTGTGAAATGCCAATGACAATCGAAAAAAACATCATCCCGACTTTAGATATAATTCCTGCGCAGGCAAGCGGAATTTCTCCGCCATATGCGGACTGTTTACCATAAAATGTCAGCACATTGTTTAAAACAATCTGCACAACCATCATTGCTATCTGATTAATGCAAGGCGACATACCCAGTCTTGCAATGTTTCCCCAACAGGCGGCCTTCGGCCGAAAACATTCCCGTTTGAGCGGCACCGTTTTAAATCTTTTCAAATATACTGCGACAAGCAAGGCAGATACCACCTGTCCAATGACTGTCGCCCACGCCGCACCTTGAATCCCCAGATCGAACCATATCATAAACAACGCATCCAGCGCCGTATTCACGACCGCGCCTGTCAACGTACAAAGCATTGAAAATCTTGGGCTTCCATCTGCTCTGACCAGATTTGAACCTCCTGTCGTAAAAATCAGAAATGGGAACCCAAAAGATGTAATCCCCGTATAAGTGAGCGAAAACTGAAGCGTCTGATCTGTCGCCCCAAATGTTATCATCAGCGGTTTTAAAAATATTTTGGTAAACAAACAGAGCATAACTCCGATCACAAGCATCATCAAAATCGCATTGCCTGCATATTTGGCCGCTTTATCCTTATTGCCCCGTCCCATGTTTAAATTAAAATTGGCCGCACCACCAATCCCACACATAAGTGAAATCGCCGTACAGCTCATCGTTAGCGGAAACGCAACATTCGTCGCCGCATTACCAAGCATCCCTACATAATGTCCAATAAAAAACTGATCTACAATATTATACAAAGCGCTGACCAGCATTGCAATAATACTCGGAATCGCAAATTCTGCCAATAACACTCCAACCGGTTTTATACCGAGCGGATTTGTATCTTGCTCTGTCTTCTGTGACGTCATCTTCTTACCCTTCTTTCTTTATCATCTGCATCATACATAAAAAAATACCGGCAAACACAAAAAAATCCGCCGTATTAAATACCAGCTTTTGAAACTTCTTCGGCCCAAATCCAAAACTAATATAATCAATCACATGCCCTCTTGTCAAACGATCATACAAATTACTGGCCCCGCCTCCTGCCAAAAAAGAAAGTCCGGTCTTTGCAACAGCAGCATTCTTTTTAGGCAGCATATAAATCCATGCCGCCAATACGAGCGCCAGCGCCGATGTATGAATATAACAGACACTTTTTGGATGATGATTTAAAAAATTGCCTGCTGCGCCTTTATTATAATATTTTTTCAAAACAATCTTACCGCCTGCAAACGGACGCTGCTGCTGTAGTGTGCGTACTCTGTCCATATGACCTTTTATCAGGTATTCCAGCAGAAAAACCGCTGCAGTTAAAACAATAAAAAACATGAGATACTCCTTTGTGGTTAGTTTTTTTTGTTATAATTATACAACAATTTTCACTGAAATTTCTACCTTAAAAAAATATTTGGCATATTAGATAAAAATGTTATATTATTGGATTCCCGGACGCTGTGCGAAGGTCTTTGCCCGGTTGGCCTGTGACCGTTCCAAAATGTAAGAATCTCTAACCATTCTGCATTTACACTCTGACAACCGGACGGTCGCGTCACCTGGTTCGCCCTGGCTAAACGCCAGCAGCTAAAGGTGTCGCTTGGCTTCGCCCCTGGTTTTTAAGCAGAATACTAAGAGTTTCTAACATTTTTCCAAAGCCACAGGCCAACCGGGCAAAGACCTTCGCACAGCTGCTTTTTGAAAATATTTCACGTTTCATGGATTCCTTTTACCAGCATTTATATAAGATCTTCTAAACTGTATTAGCTTTTTTCAGTTTAGGTTATTCATATACCCCAAATCTGATAAAAAATGATATTTTTAAGTCATCTAATGTAGCGCTTTTGAAAATCAGCTGGGATTTGGGATTTGCCGGGGCTTTCTGTGGCTTTGGAGGAATGTTAGAAGCCCTTAGCATTCTGCTCGCAAACTAGGGGCGAAGCCGAGCGACACCTTTAGCTGCTGGCATTTAGCCAGGGCGAACTAGGTGACGCGACCGCCCGGTCGTGGTAACGTAAATGCAGAATGGTTAGGGATTCTTACATTCTGGAACGGTCACAGGAAGCCCCGGCAAATCCCATATCCCAGCGTCCGGGAATCCAAAAATAAAACATTTTTATCTAGTTTGTTTTAAAAATTTCGTATATTTTATTGTTGAAGTATCTCCAAAACTATGATATAGTATTAAAGTAATATTTACAAAAGCTTCTCTCATTAAACATAGATGCACATACAAAGTCTTTCTACGTATGTGCATCACTTAAATTAAATATCGCAGATGTACTGACCGGAAGCATCCCTGAAGGAAAGAAGAAGTCTGATCGTTTATTTACCATAAAACAGGTAGATTCTTTTTGGTACGGTATTACCGGGAATTGTATGTTTTATGGTTTTTTTGCATCTGTTTGAGCATTATTTTTAAGAAATCTTATAACAGTATGAAACAGGTAAGGAACTGTAAAGACAAATCCTGCGGACCATTTGCAGGTTATTTCTTTACAGTTTCTAACATGAGACAGAAAGGATCAAAGGATATTTACAGTATGGGAACAACTCTGAATGATACACCAAGCGCCAACCGGACGCACATTGCCTTTTTTGGTAAAATGAACAGTGGAAAATCTTCCTTAATCAATGCCCTGGCAAACCAGCAGATTTCTATTGTGTCCAAAATCGGCGGAACTACTACAGACCTTGTGAAAAAACCGATGGAAATTCATGGTATCGGGCCGTGTGTACTTATTGATACAGCCGGATTTGATGACACGAGTGATTTAGGAGACAGTCGTGTCATGCTTGCAAAACAGGCAGCCGCACAAGCTGACCTGGCAGTGCTTGTATTTTCTGCGGATACAGCTTCACTTACAGACAATGCCTCCGATCTTTTTTCTCAGGAGCGGCAATGGTACGATCTGCTGCAAAAAAGAAATACACCTGTTATATTTGTACTTAACAAAGCAGATCAGCTTAGACCGTCTGATTGTTTGTCAGATAAAATTATGGAAAAATTCAATAAAACTCCGCTGCAAATCAGCGCCATCGAAAAAAAAGGGATCGAAAACTTAACGAGTGCACTGATTGCTGCTGCAACCGATCTGCATCAGGAAGCAGCACGTTTGATTACCGGAGATCTGGTCACGGCCGAAGACCTTGTTCTTCTTGTAATGCCACAGGATATTCAGGCTCCGAAAGGACGTTTGATTCTTCCGCAAGTACAAACGCTGCGGGAGCTGCTCGATAAAAAGTGTCTGACGATGTGCACAACAACCGATCAGTTCGAACACGCGCTGGCAATGTTAAATCATCCGCCAAAACTGATTATTACAGATTCACAGGCATTTCAAACGATATATGAAAAAAAACCTGCAAAAAGCAGGCTGACTTCATTCTCCACTCTGTTTGCAGCATATAAAGGTGATATTGCTTATTTTGTTCATGGAGCAGAGATGATAAGTAAGCTGACAGAACAGGACAAAGTACTGATTGCAGAATGCTGTACGCATGCTCCGCTTGATGAGGATATTGGCCGTGAAAAACTGCCGCGCCTGCTGCGGAAAAAAATAGGAGAAAAGCTGACCATAGATATTGTTTCCGGCACAGATTTTCCAAACGATTTAACAGAGTATCGCTTAGTGATTCAATGCGGCGCCTGCATGTTTAACCGCAAATATGTCATGTCCCGGGTAAACGCTGCAAAGGAACAAAACATAGCTATGACGAATTATGGCGTAGCCATTGCATATCTGAATGGTATTTTAGATAAAATAGAGTTCACGCAATGATTGCAAACGAATTGATAACCGTATTTATTATCATAAGAAAATCTAAGATGTTTAAAGGAGCAGTGCAAAATGGGAACAGACGAAACAAAACTGGCTGTGATAGCGATTGTAGTGGAACGTGAAGAAAGTGTCCGGGAGCTCAATGACCTTCTTCATGGCTGCAGCAATTATATTATCGGCAGAATGGGAATTCCACACAGAGAACGCGGCGTATCTCTGATTAGCGTTGCAATGGATGCCCCAGCCGATACGATCAGCTCGTTATCCGGAAAACTTGGAAGAATCAGCGGCGTTTCCGCTAAAGTAGCATACTCAAAAATGCCGGAATAACCATAATATATGATCTTAGAGCGTGTTTGAAAAATCCTGCGCCACTATTAAAAAATTATAGATTTACAGTTCCTTAACTCAAAATATAAATAATACAATTATAAAAATATAATATGATAATTTTAAAATATTAAATTAAAATATAAAAAATGCAGCATTTTGTGACAGCCTAAAATATCCGCTGTTACAAGAAAGGGGAAATACTATGTATAACGTAATGTCGCCAAAAGCAGAGGAATTTATCAATGACGAAGAAATCCGGCAATGTCTGGAATACGCACAGAAAAATAAAAACAACGCGTCTCTTATTGATGAAATACTAAACAAAGCAAAAAAAATGAAAGGCTTATCACACAAAGAAGCGCTTGTCTTGCTGGACTGTGAACTGGAAGATAAAAATAAGGAAATTTACAAGCTTGCAGAAGAAATCAAGCAGGAATTTTATGGCAACCGAATTGTCATGTTTGCGCCGCTTTATTTATCCAATTACTGTATCAACGGCTGTGAATATTGTCCGTATCATGCTAAAAATAAACATATTACAAGAAAGAAGCTGACACAGGAAGAAGTCCGGCGTGAAGTAATTGCACTGCAGGATATGGGACATAAAAGGCTGGCTCTGGAAGCCGGAGAAGACCCTGTAAACAATCCACTCGAATATATTCTGGAGTGTATCCATACGATTTACAGTATCAAGCACAAAAACGGAGCCATCCGACGGGTTAACGTAAATATTGCTGCAACGACTGTCGAAGATTACAAAAAACTGAAAGAAGCCGGTATCGGTACCTATATCCTGTTTCAGGAAACTTACAACAAGCAACAGTATGAAAAACTGCATCCAACCGGGCCAAAAAGCAATTATGCCTATCATACGGAAGCAATGGACCGCGCGATGGATGGAGGTATTGATGATGTCGGCCTGGGCGTACTGTTTGGACTGAACAACTATCGATATGATTTTACCGGTATCATTATGCACGCGGAACATCTGGAAGCATATAAAGGTGTCGGCCCGCATACAATCAGCGTTCCACGTGTACGCAAAGCAGACGATATTGACCCGGACGTGTTTGATAATGGCATCTCAGACGAAATGTTTGAAAAAATTGTAGCATGTATCCGCATTGCAGTTCCATATACGGGAATGATCGTATCTACAAGAGAATCTGAAGAAACTCGAAAAAAAGTACTGCATCTGGGTATCTCACAGATCAGCGGCGGTTCCAGAACAAGCGTAGGTGGTTACTACGAAGAAGAAGCTGAGGAAGATAATTCTGCACAGTTTGATGTCAGCGACCGCAGGACTTTGGAAGAAGTCGTGCATTGGCTGATGGAACTTGGATATGTCCCGAGCTTTTGTACCGCATGTTACCGCGCCGGGCGTACCGGAGACCGCTTTATGGAACTTTTAAAAAGCAGGCAAATTGTAAATTGTTGTCATCCAAACGCACTTATGACATTGAAAGAATTTTTAGAAGACTATGCCGCACCAGAGACGAAAGCGCTTGGTGAAAAACTGATTGCAGAAGAATTGACAAAAATCCCAAACGAAACCATTCGAAAAAAAGCAGCAGAATATATCCAAAATATTCAAGATGGAGAAAGAGATTTTCGCTTTTAAAAACTCAGTTTCTTCTAATATGATTCTTCTAAAAAGAACCTTCTAAATGACCTATCTTAAGTTTTTATAAAAAGCCGTCCGGAAATGGACGGCTTTTTTCTCTGTAAACGCAATATATCATTCTCTCGCACGCGAATCAAACATAAAACGCATCAACTGATAAGAAAGGTACATTACAAGCAAATTTAAAATTTTCTGAAAATCCGGTATCACAGCTGTTTGAAAATAAGTAGCTACCGTATCGATATGCTTCCATACTTCCATGCCTGATGTTGCCATCAATTGCTTCGTATCCGTAAACATAAAATAAAAATCATCGATGATATTACTCAGATTCGAATAAACCCGCGATATCTCAAGCAAACACCCCGCCACTGCAAGACCTGCCAGTGTCATTGCTGTAAAGGCTGCCTGCTTCTTTTTAAAATCCTTTTGAAAGGAAACATCTTTGGAAAACTTTTTAAAATATCTGCCATTAAACAAATAGCACAAGATGCCGCCCGCCGGCGCCGACCAAATAAAGCTGCTGTAAAACGGCCAAAACCCGCCTTTGCGGCTTACCTGTATGCCAAGTGTAATGTCATATGGCGCAACTCTTATAAAGTATATGAGATAGGGCACGAGAAGCAATATATATGCAATGATTATGCATCCTATTAACCTGCAAGCTTTTTTCAATTACGCCACCTCTCAGTCAAATATACTCGTTTTAACCGTAAGCGAAACTTTCACATTATTTTTCGTTCTTGCGCTCAGTTCCAATCGAAATCCGGCGCCTTCTTCCCATAAACTCTCATTAAAAAAACAGCTTCTACTCAAATCCATGTTTTTTGATGTAAAATATTCCCCCAAGGTTCCATACTGATAATAGGCTGATTGTATATAGGAAGCGTTGTCAAATCTCCCTGATACAGATGTCAGTATATTAGGAATCCCTAATTTATCAATCCACGAAATTCTTCCCGAAAGCCTGATCCCCTCCTGACTCACCTCATCATAAGAATCTTTAATGTTTGACGCTGTTACCTCTAATGTATAACTGTCTCCTGCAGATCTCAGATTGGATGTGCTTTTTTTCATTACAATTTCACAATCCAATTGTTCTTTTTCTCCATTTTCATCGACTGCATATGCGGTAATTCCTTCTTTTACTTCCGGCGTAACTTCTATATTTTCTGTATCCATGGCAAAAGTGTTTGTATGCAGCCCCATGATACAACTGAGACAACAGATAACCGCTATTACTTTCTTTACTACTCTCTTTCCTTTCATAAATGAAATCCTCCTTCACAATAATATGATTGCGTAAAACATCCGAAAACGCCATAAAACTTCATTTGCCTGTTGATAAAAATTTCCACTTATCTGGGAATACCATCTTCTCCTTTCTAAAAATTCGCAAAAAAGCAGGCATTTATATAATAAACGTATTACACCTGTTATTTACTACAACATTTTGATAAAAATGTAAGATAATATATTTCTCATATGTAATATATTTATTTCTAAATGCCTGATTTACTTACATACAAAGCATCAAACAATTTTCTGTTTCATAAAAAATCATCGTTCTAAATGTTTTTCTCTGCCTTTTTCTGTCGTTATTTATTTACTTTCATATCCTTCACGTTCTAATAATTCCCTCATTTTTTTCTTTGCACGATACAACCGCATTTCCACTGTTTTTAACTCCAGCCCCAGTTGGTTTGCTATTTCATGATTACTGAGATCATAATAATACTTTAACACCAATACCGCATACTGTGTTTTCGGCAGTTTTCTTAAAATATATCTTATGTATTCCTGCTGCTCCCGGCGTTCCACGTGCAATTCAGGTTCATAATCAATGTTGTTATTATATAATATGAGTTCCTCAGGATTTTCTTCACTTAAATGACCCTGATTTCTCAAAATATCAATACATTTATTTTTTACAGATGTAATACAAATGGCCGACATACCACTTTCACTGACTTCTTTATATCTTGTATAGTTTTTTGCAATACTGACAAAAGCCTCTTGAACAGCATTTTCTGCTTCCATCCGATGTTTTAAGATGCCAAAAGCTATATGATACATTTTCATATAATTTTCTTCATAAATCTTTTGAAATGGACTCTTTTGTTCTGACGACATTATGTTCCCCATGCAATTCTATATTTTTCCAGCAGTACGCCATTTGATTTATAAACGCAGTTCTTATTTATTATTCTACAATTTTTTTCTATATTTGTAAACAAAAAAACAGGAGCGTAAAACGCTCCTTATTTTCCATAGTTCTCATATCCATATTCCTGCAGTTTCGCATCTTTCTCCTGCACTTGTTCCTTTAACTCTTTCGAATACTCTTTTAACCGCTGCAGCAAATCATGATCTGAAACAGCCAAAATCTTAGCCGCCAGCAACGCTGCATTTACTCCCCCGTTAATCGCAACCGTCGCAACCGGAATGCCGCTTGGCATCTGCACAATCGAATATAAAGAATCTCTGCCGCCTAAAGAGGTCGTATGCATTGGTATGCCGATCACAGGCATCGGAAAGATTGCTGCGCACATACCTGGCAAATGGGCTGCCATACCTGCTCCTGCAATAATAACTTTGAATCCTTTTTCTTCTGCGGTTTTTGCATATTGAAAAAAAACATCCGGTTCTCTGTGCGCAGAAATTATTTTCATTTCAAAAGCGATTCCCAGCTGTTTTAATACATCTGCTGCTTTCGCCATTACCGGCATATCCGAATCTGACCCCATTACAATTCCTACTTTTGACATCGATGAATCCTCCCTCATTTTATCTTATCCTGCTTTTCATCTTATTTTTCACAATTACATTTCCAAAGGCACATTTAATTCCTCTGTTCCAGGCACAACAAATTTTCCATCGCGAATGACTTCTATCGTACTCCCATCTGGCAGGTGAGCCGTAATCGCATCCAATTCATCATAAGGAATTGTAATATCCGTATGACAGTTAAAATATGCTTTGGAAACATCTTCTTTTCGAACCAGCGTCCGTTCATTGTCTTTTGCCATAATTTCTTTTCCATCCGGATTGTACACTTTCGTATCTTCCGCATGGGAATAACACGTATCTCCAACTGCAAAATGCGGCCCCGTTTTTTCGGCAATTAAAATCGGCAGTTTATCCGCAATATGATAATCCCTCGCCATGCGATACGCCGTCGTATTGGTTCCAATCGCAAACTCACCCATCGGCAGAGTTTCATGCTGCATCAACACATTTTCGTGGATATACCTCCTGTTTTCTGCTTCATCCGTAAAATTAGCGCACGTATAGCCGGTAATCATTCCATCTGTAAATATAAGTTTTAAATCTTTATAATACAGCTCATTTAAATATACCCCTGTTACATGCAGCACACCCGTTGTTCCTTTCAAAACAGGCGACGTAAACACTTCTCCAACCGGAATATTTACATCTGCCACACAGTTTTCAAACGCTGTCTGTTCATCCGGACGCTCCAGCTGCCAGATGGATACATACAAATCCGTCTCATTTTTTCCCTTTCCGGTAATATGCACCCGTTCGGCCTGATCTAACACCTGAATCAATCGCTGCTGCATGTTCCGGTAAAGCATATAATCCAGCGTATTTAACCGGACTGTTTCCGCAAAAATCTGTTCATAATCCGAACCGATCTCAGGTATCGGATAAGCAATAATCGTAAAACTGCGCTCTTCCCCTTTGATATACCGATTTGTTATCTGCCCGGATTGATTTGCATAGTACACAAGCAGCTTTTGCTGTTTTTCATCGTAATGTGCAGCTTCTTTTTTCTGAACAGGCGCAAACGGTTCTTCTCCAAACACTTCCTGTACGGCCGGTCCGCCATATACAGCCGCAAGATCTTTATACTGCTCATACGCTTCCCGCAGCACCTCGAGCCTGCGTTCCACAAACGCCTTGTCCAAATACCATGCATTATCATTACGATGGTCATAATCAAACTGACGGTTTGCAGCTACAGAGTAGCAGCCGCGTTTCCCATGTCCCCTGTTTCCCATAGAAGATACCGCATCTCTGAAAATCACAGTGGACAGCCCAAGTTTGGCAAAATTTTGAATAGCTGCCCGTACTACCCGCTCAAATCCAATCGCATAATGTATGCTGACCGTTTTTTTCTTTGATAAATCTTTATTTGTCACTTCAAATCCAATACGGTAACCTTCTGTAAAAGTATCCGCCATTGCCTGAATACGTTCTTCAGGCAGCTGCGCTAGATACTGTGCTGTCTTACGCTCATTTTCCGATATATATTCTCCATAACGATACAAATAAGTAAAATCTGTAAGATCTGCATTCTGCACAATCGACGTAAAAAAGTCAAGCTGTGGATCAATCCCTTCCCTCACGCTTTGCGTTACTAAAATTTCACTGTAATCATGAAAATGCCAGTATAAAATCCGACGGATCTCTTCCCCATCTGTCCCGCTGCTGTCACAAAAACACGTATAGATTTCTACAAACAATTCCAGCAGTATCGTCATATCGGCCAATCTGCCTTCAAATGCATAAGCGATCAGCGCACGACATTCTGCATACAAAAAACATAATGGCCCTCCAAATGCTTCACCCAGCATCTCTTCTGCATAAGCAGGATTGGCATAGCTTGTTTCATAACAGACCTGCCTTGCTTTATTTGTTTCATCTGTCTGACGCCTGCTTTTTGATCGTGGTAAAATATCTTCATAAAGGCATCTGTTTAGCTGCTCACATTCTTCCATAGAACGATGATCCAGCTCGCCTTTTTGTTCCATATCAAGCACATCCGCTGTCAGCAAAATAAACTTTGCCGTTCTTTGAAAATAATCCGCATAACGCTCCTGCGTTTCCGGCTGCGCTGCTGCCTGACGGACACGTTCCAGCACAAGCTCATAACGTTGCGCCGCCTGCTCATTTTCCATCTCATAAACTTTACGATAACTCATAATCCAATCCATCCTATTACATAAACCGCCACCCAGCCTGCCAGCATAAATACTGACATAACAGCTCCGGTTACCGGTACTTTTTTAATCACGTTCTCCTTACGTGCTTCTCGTATAGAAATCCACAATGTCATAAATGCCGCCAGAATCGCAGCAATCCCGATACATCCAATTTCTTTTGGCGCCTGTCCGTCTTGCCGATACGACACGGATACTGCATAAACAAACAGCGCCAGAGGCGCAAACGAAAACAAAAGCGCCGCTGCACCGGGTTTGGAATGTTTTTTTCCGGTAAATTTATAATTTTTATCAGACCGCGTTTTTTTCTTCCTCATCCAATACTCCTTTTACTCCATTTGCCCCTTTCAACTCCATTTTATGACAAAAGAACATAAATTTAAAGCAACAGCATCCAATCAATCCACCCAGCGTATTTAAAATCATATCATCCACATCACAGCTTCCAACTCTTGTTACCAGCTGAATCAATTCCACAAGAAGACTGACTTCAAAACTAATCAGCGTGACTTTAAAAAAACTGCGGTTACGGCGTGACAGCAGCGGAAAAAACAATCCAAATGGCACAAAAGCCAAAATATTTCCCGCAAGATTCAAAAATACCGTATAAGGGCCAATGACATCATAATACATAAGATAACGCTGAATCTCTTTAAACGGTCTTAAGTTATAATGATACTCCCGCCCTATAGACGTTCTCCCCATACTTTCAGCAAAAAAAAGAAAGTAGACCATGAAAATAAGATAAAGACCGAACAGCAGCCACGCCGCCATCCGGTACATTTTTTTATGCTTTTTATAATTCAATTTCCAATCCTCAGCTTATTTTGCACCATACTGTTTATAGTATGCATCAATCGCAGCTTTTAATGTATCATCGATCAAAATTTTTCCTTTATATGGTTTTTGATACAAATATTCAATCACCTCCCGCATCGAAACAATTGCATTCGCCTGAAAACCATATTTGTCATAAATCTCATCCAGCGCACTCTTTTCGCCGCTTTGACCTTTTTCCATCCGGTTCAGAGAAACGATCAATCCAACGATCTGCACGTCTCCCTGTGCTTTTAATATTGGAAATGTTTCTTCAATCGACTTCCCGGACGTTGTAACATCCTCAATCATTACAATGCGATCGCCGTCTTTGATCTTGCTGCCCAGCAAAATGCCTGTATCTCCATGATCCTTTGCTTCTTTTCGGTTAGAGCAATACCGAATGTCCTTCCCATACAGCTTCGTATAAGCAATCGTCGTCGCAACACTAAGCGGAATGCCTTTATACGCCGGTCCGAATAACAGATCAAAATCATCTCCGTAATGTTCATGGATTGCACGTGCATAATACTCCCCGAGTTTCATTAACTGTGTACCCGTAACATAGCCGCCCGCATTCATAAAAAATGGGGACTTGCGTCCGCTTTTCAAAATAAATTCTCCAAATTTTAATACATCGCTGTCTACCATAAATTCGATAAATTCTTTTTTATATTGTTCCATGTATTTGTTTCTCCTTTGTTTATAAGGTTTTTAGCCAGTTCCTATTTTCTAAAAATGCTGTTTGACACCATTTTGACACCATTTCATTTTTAGACACATTTTCGCTCCATTTTCTTCATTTCATCTACTAATGTATCTTCCATAACATGACAATATAAATCCATTGTAAGCTGTAATTGTCCATGACCAAGAAGCTTAGAAAGAACTTTTGGCTGCATACTATTTTCAATTGCTCTTGTTGCAAAAGTATGACGGAATGTATGTGGTGTGAATGCTTCAAAACTATTATTAACTTGTTGAATTCGGTGAATAATTAAATTCATACATTCCTGTACCAAAAACTGTTGTGTAGGTCTGTTATTTCTCGTAACAAAAACAAGATTTTCATATCCTTCTAATGGGATTTTTCCTTTAAAAATAATTTCCTGTTTTCTAACTCTTTGTTTTTTCAAAACCCAAAATGCCTTGTCAGTCAAAGGAATTGTTCTTTCTCCATTATCTGTCTTCGTATCATGAATCTCAAATACATATTTACCACCTTTACTAAAGTAACACAAAGTATGTCTGACATGCAATAGTTTATCTTTAAAATCTACGTCTTCCCATGTCAAACCACACAATTCTCCTATTCTCATGCCTGTTTCTAATGCCAATACAAACAGATTATAGTAAAACGTTCCTTCTGCATACTCCAAAAACTGATCTGTTTCCTGAACCGTCAAAACTCTTCGTTCTTTCTTTTTCTCTCTGGTTATAATAGGATTTATCTGCTTTGCTACATTCTTAACAAGTAAATTTGTGTCAACCGCTTTATCAAGCATATCTACCAAAATCTTTTTAGAATTTTTCCTTGCGTTATCAGAACATAGTTTATTGATTGCATCCTGCATTACTACCAAATTTAAAGCTGTTATCTTTCTCCAGCCCAAATCAGCCTGAACCCTTTTATAATGGATCGTATATGTTTCTTTTGTAGATGCCCTGCACCCTTGTTTACAAGTATCAAGCCAAATTTTAAACCATTCATCTAATGTTACATTATTTGATACAACATTGATTTCTTTTGCATCATTGTATTGTTCTTCCCGCAGCTTTGATCTAATCTCATTAAGCGTATTTGCATAAATCGTCTGTCTTTGTCCAAATCTATTTATAAACCTAGCCTGATACCGTCCATCTTTCCGCTGCGATATATTCTTACCCAATTCTTTGCCTTTTAGTGACTTCCCCATCACTTCCTCCTTCCCTGGCAAAATTAGGAAAGAATTATTTAATATTTTCCTAATTCTACCATACTGACATTATATTTTCAATCAGTTTTAATTTCTTCACTGAATAATCTGGTTTAGCAGCCATTCATCTAGTTTCTTTTTATGGGCATACAATCTGTTTCCAATACGAACCGTAAATCCATTTGCTGGATTATGTAATAATTCCCTTGCTTTTGTCTTTTTAATTCCTAAATATTCACAAAAAGCTTCCAAATTTAGCAACCCTCTTTCCATTTTCGCATCATTTGTCATACTTATAAAAATTATCCTCCATTCAAAAATTATCTAAATTTATAATTAAATAACTTAATTCCTATAATAATCTTCTATATTTTTCCAAAGACACTGCCTCCGCACAACCCCTTTTACCAATATGCAATCATCATTACTCCCCAACACATCCCTATTCATTTTCCCTGACTAACTTTTTAATTTTCTATATTCTTTTCTATACAATGCCTCTATTCCATCAAAAACCTTTAGTTTTTCTGTATATTGTTTCTTTATCGTTTCTATTGATTGAACTATCTTATTATACTTCTCCCGATACTTTTCAATATCTTCCATAGAGCTTCTCAATCTTCTGTTTTCTTCTGCCAATTTACTGTTAATCTTTTTCAATCTCTCTACTTCACTATATAATAACTGTTTCTCTGTCCTGCTTTTATTAAACATTTCCCGTTATCCTCCATCTATATAAACTGGACAGTGTCAGACTGCCCAGATATTAATTTCTATGTGAAAAACTTTCACTTCCATTTGACTCAACAACCAGAGAGGCTTTTACACCTCTCCGATTATATTAATGCCTATAATTTACAAAATATTTATCAAAACGGGTTCCAAATCCCATTTGGCTACTGACAATATAATTAATCATCTTCTCAAAATCATGGTCTTTCTGCATCTTGCACATAAAATCCTCATAATTCATTACATTTGGAAGATTGATATTTACATTATCATATTCTATTTTTACGGAAGTGTCTGATGGTCTTAATTGTGTTTCAGGCATTTTCATCATCTTATCCAGCATAGGAGTCAGTTTTCTAAGCGATTCCAAATCAGGCCCTTTGTTTACATATTCCTGGATCATCTTTGTCTGCTTTTCATTAAAGACGCTTTCCTTTGGCTTTAATGCAACCAGCCTGTTATCGCCATTAGAAGCAGGCTGTATGCCAAAATCCCGAACCTTCAGCGCGTCATCAGGAACAATGCCGCCATTTGAAAATCCGTATGCCTGTAACTTCTCAAGCATTTTCATCTTGCGTTTAGAGTGATTTGGATTTTCCGTCGCCAACTGTTTGGATGTGTAATTGAAGCCAAGATACTCAGACAGCTTCGCCATTTCGTCAACTGTCAACGCGCTTCCATATTTCCCGTAAATATATTTGTTTAGGCTGGAAGCTTTCTTTGGATCGTAATCTGTATTGGTTCCGTTCCTTAACAAGTCTTCTATGAATCGTTTGGTTGCCAATCCAATGGAATCCATATTTGGCAATTTACTGACATCTATGTTCGAAGGGCTGTTTGTATTTCCTGCGTTATTTGCGCTGCCAGTGTTGCTTGATGAATCATTGATTGAATAATCCGTATGATCTGTATCAGTCGTGTCATATTTGCCCTGATATCCGATGGATGCAATTGCATCTTTCAATCCCTGGAATTCAGCAGTAATACCAACATAGGCATTGTGAACTTCATTTACGATATCGCTTAGTGATTGTGTGACTGTGCCGCCAACGCCGAGATAGGAGTCTAAATGCCCCATGCCTTCAATGGACGCAATGATCTTTTCCATCTCAGCGGTTATTTCATATCCATGTTCCTCCGCTGTGATTTTGATTACGTCCTGTACGTCTGATGCTGTCTGTGCGAATAAGTCCAGACCTTCTCTCAAAAGCCTGTCATGATCCTTCATTACGTCATCTATGAGTTTCGCATATTCATCATATAAATTATCAAGCATATCCTGTTGGTCTGAGATATAGCGATCATATTCCTGGTCATCAAGTGACGATTCCGCTTCTTTCAATTGTGACTGTAATTTCTGAATGCGTGACTCTGTTTCTTTGGATGTGTCGCCTTTTAATGCGGCAATCTGTTTCCGCAAAGAATTAATATTGTCTGTCTGTTCTTTCAGCGATTTTGCGTAATCATGTAAATCTTTCTCGGCATCTAATTCCGCTTTTTTCTTCTCAATCAGTTCTTTCAAATAATCCAGTTCAGACTGGTATTTCTTAATCATCATGTCTACAATTTTGGACTCATAATCGTAAACATGTTTGATTTCATCACGATAAGAAGAGTAGAAGTCTTTGATCGCCTTTTTCAGTTCAAATACGGAAGCGTATTCCCTCTGGATACCATTTGCATCAATAAAGGATAATGTTCCGCTGTCTAACGCATCCTGCATGGAGTTAATCTCTTTATGGAAAGATTCAGCCGCATCCTTACAGACATTCATCTGAGAGACGTATAATGATAATACTGCAAGTCCATCTTTCGTTAATGCGCCTGTATCTTCATCACTCAGATTGTCACCCAGCAAAGTAATTAATAATTCCGCTTCGTCCGTAACGTCATGGAATGCATCCACAATGTCATTCTGAATGGTGTCCGCAATGGCATTGATCGCGTCTTTATATTCCTTCACTTTCGAAAGAGAGTCAGCCTGTGCATTCTGCACGCTTTGAATCGCATCCTGGCATTCATACCAGGCAGGGGAGAACATCTGAATATTTTTCAATTGTTCGACAAGGCTTATTTCTTCCTCTTTTAATTTTGCAAGTGACTCATTTTCAAATGAAATCTTGTGGTTGTAATAAGACGCGTCCACAAGTCTTCCAGACGCTTCAACTTTCTTTATCTCATTGTCAAGATCGGAAATGTCATTGCTGATTAAAGAAATTTTATTCTCAAACTCTGTCTGCACGTTGTCGAACATTGCCTTATAAGCTTCTGCGATTTTAGCCTGCTGTTCCGCTTCCAGACGCGCATATTCCACATCATCCTCATGCAGTTTTGCAATTTCAAGAAGATGTTTGTACTGTGTATTCAGATATTTGATGTTTTCTTTTTCATATTTATTCTGTTCAGACGCAGAAGTGGATATTTCGCTAAGCGCGTCATTCTTATCCATCTTATCCTGTGCGCGGTCTGCAACATTCTGATGTTTCTGAATCTGATTCTCACGCTTTGCCTTTATCAGCTCTTCATTGGAAATCTTTTTGTTTAACGCGGCTTTATCCAGCCAGTCAAGAGAGTCATTATAACTTAATAACTTCTGGTATGCGTCAGGATCAAGCTTTGCAACTTTGTCCATCAGGCTTTCGGGAATCTCTTCCTTAGACTCCATCAGTTTCAGAATTTTATCTTTGTCAGAGCTGCTTAATTTTTTAACCTTGTTTACAGCCTTCTTTGCATCTGTTCGGTTGCTGTTGAACAGTTTTGCCGTGTCCGTGTATTCCTGTTCGGATTCTGCATTGCGTTCCGTAGCGAACCGTGTTTTGACATTCAGAATGTCGTTCTTTTTCTTGACATCCACTTGTGCATTTTCATACCGTACGTCCTGCAATGACTCTTTGTCAGAAATTTTATCGCGTCTGGCAGAGTAGTAGTCGCTGATATTCTGAAACTGCTGTTCAATGATATCCGCTGTTTCTTTTTCAAGTTCAGCGCGTAATTTTGCAGCTTTTACACTGTCATTCCCCAATTCCGCAATCTTAATCAGGTGTTTGTACTCTGTCTGTAAAAGGTCAAGATTCTGACTCAGGTATTTATTCTTTTTCTTTGGTGTATCCGCATTTTCAGCAAGGGCTTCGTTTCGCTCCATTTTTGCAGATGCCTTATCCGCAATATTCTGATGCTTTTCCGTCTTATTCTGTAAACGCGCCGCTGTTTCTGTAAGTCAAACCTTGCGTCGTCTAACTGTTCACGGAAAGCTTCGTTCTCCATAACCGCTTTATTGTACTCTACACAAGAATCATAAACACTCTGCGATTCAAGCTGCGCCATTAAGTCCGTTGGTATCTGTTTGCCAGCATTGATACAGGATTTGATTCTCTTAATGTCTGCATCCGTAAGACCAAACTTCTTTGAGCCAAATGCTTTTCTGGTCTTATTGCCTTTTGATTTTACATTATCAAGAGACTTTCCGTAAGATTTTGAAACGTCATTATAAGCCGTTTTAAACTGTTTCGTCTTAGACTTTTCAGCGGAAAGTATCTGGTCAGAAATGGTGTTGAACTTTTTAATGGAATCACCCGCAGTGCGCATTGTCTTCGCATACTGGCTGTGTTCATATACAGCATCATTATACTTTTTACACTGTTCATAAAATGCACTGTCTGTAATCTTATCCAGAATCTTAGCAGGAATTGTCTGACCATTTTTCATCTGCTTTTTGATTGTATCAATATCCGTATTTTCCAGACCAGCGGATTTCATCTGCGCTTTTGTACGTAACCCCTTTAGTCCCTTTTTAACTTCTGTTTTAGAGCTTTTAAGCGTCTTCTTTGTAGAATCGTATTTCTTAGGATCGACAATAACAGCACTGATGTTTTCACGTTTGGAATTTAAAATATCCAGCCTTGTATCCAGTGTTTCAACATTCTTATCCCGCTTTTCGATTGGAATCTGGGCCATGGTCTTATACAGTTCTTTCAGATCATTGTTCAGTTCGTCAATCTTATCACGGCAGGACTTCATCTTATCGTACCATTCCTGATACGATTTAATGGCATTTTTTAATTTTTCATTGGTGATTGTCTCAATGTCAAAGGAACCTTCACGGACAAGTTTCTGATAATGAGCCAACGTCTTACTGTCAATGCCTGGGACAACTTTTGTATAAGTTGTTGTGGATGATGCATCAGAGGATACAGTTGATGGAGCAGAAGAGGATGGAGTGTTATTGATATTGCCAAAACGTTTACCGCCTACGAAATCCTTTCGATCTGATAGGTAAGAGACTTTGGCTGTCTGCCCGCTTCCAGGCTCATGAACAAACTGTCCGCCACCGATATAAATACCAACATGTCCTACGCCGCCAGCTCCTTTGTAGCCATTAAAGAACACCATGTCTCCAGGCTGTAACTGGTCTTTGGTTACCCTTACGCCGATATTCTGGTCATACTGAGCCTGTGCCGTACGGTCAAGGTTAATCCCGTATGCCCTGTATAACTGCTGTGTAAATCCAGAACAATCCGCACCGTTTGTTAAACTTGTTCCTCCCCAGATATAAGGAAGTTTCCCTACATACTGCATTGCATCATTTACAACGCCTGCAGTAGAGCTTGCAATATTAGAAACGGCATCACTTACAGCATTGGACACATCCTCTGTGACTGTTTCAATAGTCTCTTTTGCAGCATCCGCAGAGAATGATTCAGCAAATTTAGCATACTGCCTCATTGCCTTATATTCTGCTTCTAATGCTTTTGTTGTCGCTTCAATGGCTTTCTGAGTCTGTTTTTTCTTTGCGCCGAAAGAGAGAAGGTCACTGATTTTATCCTTTGCTTTTGATGCTGTGTCGATCAGGTTGTTGAGTTTGATTTCAATAAAATCAATGTTCTCAGCAGTTTCTTCCTTCTTTTTCTCTTCCTTTTCTTTCTCTTTTGCAAGACGTTCACGGGTATCTCTGGTTGTTGTGCCGCCTGTAAAATCAACTTTGAACTCAGGAATCTCCAGCTGTGCACGAAGTTGTTCGCCAATTTCAGACATCGTCTCCTTAACGGTTTTTCGTGCCTTTTCATCCTTTTTCTTGCTTTTGTTTTTATTCTTTTCGTATGTATTATATAGTTTGCTCTTTGCAAATCCAGGAAGGTTTTTAGCTGCAGTTTCCAAAGCACCGTCAAACATGGAGCTGAATGCATTTCCCATAGGATCGGTAATATCTGTTGTGTTCAGATCATTTATTGCATCTTTTAAAATCCCTATCTGTTCCGTAGTTGCGCCCGCATACTCCGCAAGTTTCAAAAGATTATCACAATCAGCCTGAGTTTTCAGTTCTGTTTTGCTTAACTCCCATTTTTCAAGCGCAAGTTTAATTTCCTCATAAGTTGCTTTTCTGAGGTCATCACATCCCTGTGCAGTTGCGTATTTCTGTGCTTCAAGCATCTTTTCATTTTCAATTAACGCCTGTTCAACAATCGCAGCTGCATTTGCAACGCCCATCTGTTTTAACATAGCAATTGTTCCAGCTTTTGTAGCTTCGGTTACTTCGCTTAGCACACCAGAACCTTTGATATATGCCGCTGTTAACTTATTGAACGCATCCTGACACGCATTGATATCATTAGGAGAAGAAGATACCGTATTGATAAAGTTTTCGTATTCTTCTGTATACGCGCTAAACGCTTCTCTGAATCCGTCATTATTCAGGATAGAAGACCAATCGAAATCTTCTTTGTCTAGGATATCAGCGTAGATTTTGTCCAGCTGGTCAAGACCGTCTGATAATTTCTGAATGTCTGCAAGTGGATTACCAGGTAAATCAAAATTGATATTACCATTTAAATCAATATCACATATATCCTGTAGAAGCTTCTTATACTCATTCAAACCAGCAATTGTCGAATCATCCAGATTGCCAACAGAAATAATATTATCAATAAGGGCAACAGCTTTCTTTGTTTCAGACTGCATCAGGGAAGCAACTTTGGATATACGTTCTTCTGCGGTATCTCCAATAATATTAAATTCGTCTGCAAGTGATAAAAGGTCTTCTGGTGTATAGGAACCATCTCTAAATTTTTCAAGATAGGACTGTAAAGATGATAATTTTTCTTTATAATCCTCTATATCATCTGCCCATGTACCGTCTTCTGTACCGTTAGACTGGGAGAGTGCTTCTGTGATGGAAGTGATCTTCTTAGTAAGATTTTCACCATCTAAAACGGCGTTCGCCTTTTCTAATTCTTCCTTGATTGGATCAGTAAAATATCCTGAAAATTGAGGAACTGAAGCCAGACATTCATTGACCGCATTTTCTATATCTTCCTGACTCCCTATAAATTCCTTTCCCGCAACCGCAGAATCAACCAGCCCTTTCCTGAATGACTCAAACTCAGCCTCTGTATCTGGCAATTCCATTCCCTGCAGGGATTTCAGCATTGCCTGTTCTGCAAGATTAGCGTTCAGATCATGTATGGATGTATTATATCCTTCGACAGCGCCTTTCAGCTTATTGGAAAGTTCATAGATTCCTTCCCATACCGGATTTTCAGACAATTCTTTGTTTGAAAACTGCCCGGATTCCTTTAACGCGTCCATTGCATCCTGGAGTTTTTGGTAATTTTCAAGGATGCCCTCTGCTGTACTGTTATCACCGTCCGGTTTCCAAGCTCCACCAATTTTTGTATAATCCCTGCCACTTATAATTCCTGCATTGTCCAGCGCCTGCCAGGCTTTCACTGCATCTTTGCCAATTGCGGATACAGTGTTTCCCCCACCGAGCCAGTTGTCTTTTCCCGCTTCCAGAAGTTCCTCTTTTGCTGCCTGCACCCCTGCAATCAGTTCATTTTCTGCTTCACCCAGTTTCGATAGGCTTGTCTGCCTGATTGCATTGTCCAGTGAACCATATTTTTCAATCAGTTCATCAACGCTTTTTCCTTCAAGGCCGAGTTTTTTAATGATCTCTTCCTGTGTGGAAATTAATTCATCTTTTGCCGTTTTATCCGTTTTTACTGCCTCAGACAGACTTATATATTTTCCCGCCAGTTCAGATATCTCGCTGCTGAGCGTTCCCGCTGTTTCAGCGGCTTCCTTTGTTTTCTGTCGTGTTTCTTCTATTCCCTGTTTATACTTCGAAAATGCAGATGTTGCTATCCCAATTACAGTCGAAATGCCCATAATGATAATTCCAATTGGATTAGACATAAAAGCTGCTTTTAAACTTGCGCCAAGCCCTGTTACCGCCGCTTTCAGGGAAAATGTGCTGGTTGTTGCTGCTATCTGCGCTGCCGTCTGTGCATTTGTGGACGTTGTTGCGGCTCCGTTAGCCGCTGTCTGCGCATTTGTAGCCTGCGTGAGTCCCATTTCCGCAAGTTTTGCTCGTGCCTGTGCTTTTGTAAGCCCTGTTGTCTGCAGGATCGCTACACGGTTCCTGTTACTCAATGACTCATTCGATAAAATCAATTTTAGTTGTGTCTCTGTCAATCCGGAACATACAGTTTTAAGCATTTTTAGTGCCCGTGTCCACTCCTCCGTTCCTCTTGTCATTGCAGACATTGTTTTCACCGTATTTAAAGCCGTTCCAAAATTACTTGCCTGAATTGCAGATGCTTTAAATGCCACTGATAATGCAGTGATGCCTTTTGCGATGCCAATTAATACAAACCCTCTCAGCGTTGATTCAACCAACCCAAGACTATTTGCAAACTGCAATACTGCATTTCCGGCATTCAAAATCCCCGTAACTGTTTTACCGTCAATCACAGACTGGTAAGTTTCCGTCATACTGGCTTTAAATCTATTCAATGCCGCTTCGCTGGATTCCAGATACTTATCATATTCCCGCTGCGCTGAGCCGCTTGCCGATAAGCTGTTCTGATAGATTTCCTGCGCTTCCGCCATATTGTTAAGCGTTGCACTGATTGCGGATGCCCTGTGTTTACCGCTTATTAATTCAAGCAATGCACTTTGGTCAGTGTCTGACATCTGCTGGTATACTTTAGAAATATCCAGGAAAATATCATAGATGCTGCGGAATGTCTCACCATCCGCTTCCAGTATTTTTACCCCGCCTTTGCCATTAATGCTTGTAATCCCCTCAATCTTTTTCTCCAAACTGGAAGCGGAGGTATAAACGCCTTCTGTTTCCTCGCCCATTTCTTGTAATTCTGCGGTACATCCACGGATGCGGAGTGCAGCAGTACGAAGCCCCAATGCAAGTGAATCTGCGTCTTGGAACTGTCTGTTTCCCGCTGCAAGCAGAGCAATAAATTCATCAACGCTTGTATTCGCATCAGCAAAAACAGAACCGACAGACTGTACGCCCTGTGCAATTTCAGCAGTTGTAATGCTTGCCGTATTGCCGATTTCATTATATTTATCAATTAATGCTCCTGCTTTATCCACAACATCTGAAAACCCATCCACCATATCATATGCCTGTACGCCAGATATAATGGCTTTTGCAGAATCCGCCGCACTCATATCCCCTACATTTGCCAAAATCGCCGATTTTTCAGTCAGTTTATTGCTTGTGGATAAATTGTAACCCGATTTTGAATATTCAGCAGCTCCTTCTATCAGCCCTTTTTGCGTTGCAGCAAGATCTTGCGCCTTCTTATTGCATCTGTCTAGATAATCCGGATAATCGCTTCTTGATAACTGATCCTGCACTTTTATCAAGTCCGTATATGCCTTATCCAAATTCAATGCTTCTGCCCATGCTTTCCGTAGCTGCTGTGTTGCCAGCATTACCCCGCCTGTGCCAGCAAATAACTCTGTTGCACGCTGGAATGTCCTTTTGAAAGTGTCTCCCAGTGTCAGCCCGCTTAAATTTGTCGCCCTGATCTCTGAACGCATAGCCGAAAGCTGTAATCTTAATGACTGAAGCTGTTTATTAGATACTGCCAGTTTTGCATTGTCAAACAGCTGGTTATATTTCTGTGCCATCCCCGCATCTTTAAACATTTTGCTGTTCTGCTGCGCCAGAATCTTAATGTCATTAATAAGCTTGTCTTTCCTTACATTAAAATCAATCTCTACAGGCTGCGCTTTTGCCTTTTTCTGCGCTTTCTGAGTCGCCTGCTGTACAGAATCGTCAAGCCCTTTCTGGTCAAATTTTCCTGTCAGCTTTACAGCACCGTTTAATGATGCAAGATCCTTTTTCAGCTGCGCCTTTGTTTTTGCTTTATCAAGCGTGCCAACGAGAGGCACTTTTATTTCACCAAGATTTTTAGCGTCCGTTTGAATCTGCTTTTTGCTCTGTCTTTTTTTCAGGGACGCAACAAGATTAACCCAGAAATTATTTTCTGCCATATGTATTCCTTTTACCTTTCCTGCCAATAACCATGCCGCAGTTTTCAATTTTCTTGCATTTCCTATTTACAATCATTAAAAACTATGGTATAGTTATTGACATGTTTAATATTATGTTGTGTTTTTAACCATTTTTAAGAAAAAAGCGTAAAAATGGCTGTTTTTGATCAAAAATCTTCATTTTTCTTTACTTTTTGGGATTATTTTAGATGTTATTTGATTTTCTGAATATAATTAGATTTCCTGATTTTACCGATAGTCACTTCTTTTTTTACTATTGTAATAGTTATTATGATTCGCTATTTGTTAAATATGCTTCCAACTTTACAAAAAGATAATCGTACAGATCAATCTTCCCTCTTTTAAAACGGCTCAATGTATCTTTATTAATGCCAGTAGCCTTACTGATCCAGCATTGTTTTTCACGTTCCAGCCTTTTCAAAAGCGCCGCCCTTAATTCTTCCTGTGTCAAGTTTATTTCCCCCTCTTTCTTTATTATTGATAACTATATTTTTATGTATAAATATACTGTATTCCGATACTGCATCCGGCAGCACTTGTGGGGAATACTGCCGGATGACCTGTGTACTGTTGGGATACACAGGATTTTTAATCATTAAAATGTTTCGATACTGTATTACATGCGCCTTAGTGGAGTTGGGCACATGTATCCTTCACCGTTGATACGGAAGGAATGCTGGCATAAGCTGTAACACACATGCCAGCCTGTGATTTTTGCACCAGCAGTTTTGTTAGTCTGCCCTTTTCCATAATGACAGACTGCCACTGATGCCAATAGTATGATATTTAAACATATGAGGAAAGGCATTACTGGACTTACGTTTCGTTCATGCCCCTTCTCATATAGGAATTATGAAACATAAGTAATATCAGGGCTTCCAGAACTTTTTGCGGAACTTTTTGCTGTTTTTTTGAAACACTCTAAAAACTTTTTCTGATCTTTATCATATAATACAGTCAAAAGCCTGTCTTGTATGTCTCCATTTTGAGTAAAAGCATATGCTATTAGCGAAGACATTGTACTCCTGTTTATAGTAAGATTCCTGAGTTTTATCATACAGTTATCAAACAGATTGCACACGTTATTTGTATACTCATCATTATTTTTATCCAGCCTGTCCACTTCCCTGTCATATTCCTTTACAATAGAAATCACCTTTTTATACTGCTTACTGTCTCGTACCCTCTCAGCTTTATACTGAAAAACCATATTCAGACTATAGGTAACGGATATCAGCTCTTTATGCTTTCTCAGATCAATGACATTTTCCTCTATAATATCAGCCAACATTTCCATAGCACAATTAAATTTCCTGATTTCAATTTCCTTAATTTCTTTCTTCTTTTTGCCTGTACTTTTCTGTTCCTGCACTTTTGCATAAAACAGAGGATATTTTCTGCCGTCTTTTGGTTGCATACATGGCAATGTGTTGAGTCTTGATAATTCACTGTTTACATTGATATCATAAATACGTTTCGCAGAATCTATGGCAGCCTGCGCCAGAACAGAACATATGATAAATACGTCTTCCAATTCTTTATTTACTCCTCCGTCATCATAATAATAACTTAATGCCAGTTGCGCAATATTGCTCGCTTCCCCTATTGCATACTGGGAGGATGAAATCTTACTGTCCATTTCTGCATAAGACGGCATATCTTTTCTATATTCACTGCTTCCCGCTAACTCTATCCCATTAATAATAGTCGGATAGTTTAAATAAGCGTATTCTGCAATATCCACAATATCAGGCTGGTTAGTTGTATAAACTGAGTCCGTATCCAGATCCTGTCCATTCAGACGGCTTTGTACATCTGTGCCAATCCCATTAATTATGACAACATTATTTCCCAGTTTTGGGAAATACCTTTGAATCTCTTCCGGGTATATATTTATCAGATGTATTATATTGTTTGGAGCATTATGCGGAGATCTGAACCCCGCCAGCCTTTCTCCATCCCTGAATCTTGCAGTATAACACTGAATCCCGTTGCCAATCCGCTTAAAACACGGTTCTTCAAGAAAATTCTGTCCCGTAACTTTCATCAGAAGCGCAACAGGATTTCCACAAATAGTAAGATTGTCGCCATATTGAAGCAGTTTCCCCAGCTTTAAACGCTCATTTTTAAATCTGCTTATGATCCTGTTTCTTTTTTTCTTAAAATAGTCAGTGTATTTAAATTTCTCATTCCATTCATCAAGTGCAATAAGTACATTGCTGATACTGTAACGTTGTGAAGCATCTACTTTTAAATGTTTTATAAATGCTTTATGGCTTATTTTAAGCAGATTACAATACTCAAAACTTATCCTTGCAATATTCTCTAATTTATTCCTATCTGTACATGGAAAACTGTTATTAATTTGATACGAGCTTCTTTGTAGGTCTCCGTATTTGCTTCCATGCGCAGTCTTTACAATTTCAAATTCTTCATTATGCTTTTTCATAAAACGTTTATAATATGCATATGCACTTTTTTCACTTCCACCCATGATGTTATAGAACTTTATCCATTTGATTAAATTTTCTGTAATGATTACCTTAATATCCTTTACGGGAAATCCATTTCCAAACATATCAGTTACTGCCGCTGTCTCATATGCATCCCCGTAATAATCCTTGAAATACTCCTGTATATTCCCTCTGAATAAACACGACTTAAAAAAATGGCTCCTGCAGTAAATAAAACCTTCCATATTTTCAGGAAAAATGGATTCATCAATCAGGCCCATGCCATCCCACAAAGTATTCTTAACTCTTGCTTTTTCTGTCGGCCTGTCCACATAGCATTCCCGTTTATAATAAATTTTTACCTTTTCAAAGTAATCTGATATACCATTATCCATTAATGCTTTTTTCGATTTTTTTATGTATTTCAGCTTTGCGTTGTCTCTTCGTTTCTTCTTATAAAAAGTAAGGTTATATTCATTTATAATCTTTTCTGTTTCTTCCCAGTCAATAACCTTTTTCTCATATGGGACATTATGTGTTTTTACAGAAACAGCGTTAACCAGGGCATATACATCCTCATCTTTTACAATAAAAATATTCTCCATTGGGATTGTTATATAGTCAATGGCTGTTGCTGTAACTAATGGAGCATATGCTGACATCCCTACTATATCCGCATTTTCATACGGCATCCTGTCCCATAAATCCATCGTAATATATTTCAATGCAGTGTCATACAGATTTTCACGGATAAAGATACAGTCGCCTTCTTTGGCTTTGCCAGTACTGCGCATAAGCATTTTATAATGTATGGATTCTTCATATGTATTCCATACAACATCTGCACCATTCTCATAATAATATTCCCTTAATTCCTTTGCAGACATGCCGTTCCTGATGCCGTAATCAAACTTCATTACAATAAAATCTTTACTTCTTCCTTTTTTATTAACGGCTACTGCATGATGCAGCATATATTTTGAAAAAAGGCTGTTGTTTATGACTGCTTCTCCCACGTCAAGATATGGTTTTTTATTATCTGTTTTATTTTTATCCTCGACATAATTATTTACAGTATACAGACTGTTTGCCTGTATGCTTTTTATTTTGATTGATTTTTTACTTTTTTGCTCTTGTTTATTATTCAATAACGATTCCTCCACTAAATCATATAAAATAATTTCTTTAATTTTATCCGTAAACGATTTTATTCTTAAACCAATTTGTTATATGGTTTTATCATCTACATATTCAAAACGGAATTGATTTTTAAAGATGGGATTCCTTCTTTTCCCAGAAAGACGGTTACATATTGCATTTACTCCCTGTTTATTACTATCAACAACGCAATATTCATTACATAATGCTCTTCCTGCTTCTGCCATTGAATGATATATATTAATATCTCCATTTTTTATATTGATGATTGCAACTTTTCTAGTATGTCTATTTGGTATAAGCCTATTCATTACTATTAATTCTTCATCCGTAAACTTCAGTTTATTTTTTATATGCCAATTATACAAGTCAATACCCTTATATACATTATTTTGATAACTAATAATCATGCCTTTATCAACTGCTTCTCGTGCCAAATCCATTTTTTTTTGAAATTGTTTTTTATACTTACTTTTTGTCACATCAATGCCAATGACCTTTAATTCATTTACCTGTTCATCATTTAATCTACCTTTTTTATATTCCTGAAACAGCGCATTGAACATCGTTCCTATATTATATCCATCAATTTCATCATTTTTCTTTATGTTTGTATGTCCATACTTTTTCTTATATAGCAAAACATATCTGAAAAATTTATCAAACATACATTCCTTTTCAAATTTCCATACAAATCCCAATTCTTCTAATCGTTTTATTCTTTCCAATGTCAGTAAAGATTTACCAGTCCCGTTTCTTGCCTGCCGCATATTTAAAACCCAATTCCCCAATTTTAATTTTGTTCCACCCTCCAAAATTTCAACATGATTACTTGGTACTAAGCAATCTCCTTCCCTCTCTTTATATTGCTCTAATGCTCTAATCCACAAATCCCACGAGTCTTGTAATCTCCCCTCAATCTGTCCAAACATTTCCTGCACATTCTGCACGTATTCTATCACAAAAAATGTATCAATATCACTCAAACAAGAATCACCACTACCCCTGTTACCACTTTCTTTTGCAACAGCTTCTTCAATTTCTTGCAATAACCCCATTCCCTGTTGAACTGCATTAAAATTATTAACTGCATCTATGACTACAGGATTCTTAGAATTATTGGATTCAATGCATCTTCCAATCTGCTGATGCCAGATAATATTACTACACGTAGGACGTAACAATAACACGCCAGAAATATCACTCAGATGCAATCCTTCATTCAGCATATTTACACAAAACAGCAGCTTCAAATTATGGCCTGTATCACCACAAAACGCCTTGTATTCCTTGTCTTTCCCCTCATATGAGGAATGTACAACATATGAATGAATATCCTTAAATCCAGCAATTTTAAACCACTCAATTACAGTATCCTTAATCTCTGCCAGATGCTTTTTATTCTTACAGAATACAAGATACTTCCCTTCCTTATCCCTGATATGTTTATTCAGAATAATAGGCATACCATAGCTTTTATCTATCTGTTTTCGCATAGAATCAATCTTATTATATAATTCTTTCTTTTCTTCCTCCGTGTTTGTAGCATTTTTAACTTTTTCTCTCAAATTCTCCAATTCTTCATCCAAAGAATATAAAGCACTCACGTACACTGGAAGAGGAACGACTTTCTTTGCAATAGCCATTGATAACGGCAGTTCGCTTACACAGTTTCCCTCAAATAATTCATCAAGCGCATTTATGCCATCTGATCTAACAGGTGTAGCGGTTGTGCCAAAAATAATTGAATCTGCATGTGATTCTATCAGTATTTTAACCTTGCTTCCCCATACCTTAGATGTGTCATGATGAAATTCATCAAGTGCAATCACTTCATAGTCCATATCAAAAATTTCTTTATCTTCCAGTTTGATTAGTTTCTGATAAAGCATTACATCCGCATTTGCAATATTATATTTATTGAAAATCTTCTGCATCTGTTCTTTTATATATACAGACGGAACTAAAACAAGTTTCTTTTTATCGTTATAATCTTCAAATAATTTACCAATAAGATAACTCTTCCCCGTTCCAGTTGCATGGGATATGGAAAGTTTCTTTTTGTTATCTGAAATTGCTGCTTTTATCTTTTCATATGCCAATTGATTATGTTCTAATAAATCCAACATAAAATTACTCCTCCAAATCTCACTTAGTAACGAATCGCATGAAACTATTCCAGACTCTTCATTTACAATCTTATATTTCAATAATCAGCGTTCTTTCACTCTATTATCATTCGTACAAAATTTACGAGTGGTTTTTCTATACTGATAACGATAGAATGTCCATATCCCCACATATGCACCAAATCCTCTCTCACACGCCATATAAGCGTCCAAATGCACTCACCCTATATAAATTGCCTTTCATTATAAAACTGCATATAAGCCTAAACAACACCTTATACAGCCATATTTTCACTCTATTGTATGCCTATTGAAAGAGTCATTTCATGGCAGATTAGGTATGTGCAAAAAACGGACATACCCCAACAATTTATACATATTGCCCATAATTCCTCAGCCATTCCTCATAAACAATAATTTCTGTTTTACTTTTCTGATTATACAGCTTTATTTTAAATTCACCCAGTTCATGAAGCATAAAAATTTCTGATTCTGGAATTTCATTAATGGTCATATCTGTTTCATATGCATCAATTGTAAGGTTAAGAAAATTAATATCTGTGATCTTGTAAATTTTGTCTGCTATGGTTATATACTTAATTTTTGTCTGGTTAATTGATTATGCCCTCCCCTTTTACAATTTCAATTTTGACTTCTATTTCTGCCATTCAATAATTCCTTTCTTTATTCAAAATATTATCTCTATGGGGATAGTATTTCACTACCCCATTATGTACTTCTCTAAAACCAGTTACACATCCCACATAACTTTCAACTGGTTCAAACATTGCATAGCTTCCACACTCCCGCCAGTATCAGGATGTATACATTTAGCCAGGGTACGGTAACATTGTTTATAAAAATTACTGCACTTGTTGATGTCATTCATAACTGCTTCTCTATGTTTTCTTTTAAATTCCTCATTCTTTTTTTCTGATTCTTTCCTTGTATATTCAGCATCTTCCTTATAGGCTTTCTTCCATAACATAAGAAAATCATTCTTATATCTTTCTGGAATTTTATTAATATAGAATATATCTGGACATTCGCTCGGATAAACCCCGCACTCAACAAATATCTGTTTATTGCCATCTGTTTCAATATAAAATCTGCATTCCCTGATAATCACACCTAACCCCAAATAATTATCATCTGAAATGAAAAACTCATATTTCAATTCACATTCAATATCCAGCGATTCAAATATCATGCTGCGCTTACGAATTAAATTTTCTCTTTCATTTTTGAGATCAGCTATTTCCCTGTCAATCTCACTCATGCGTCTATCTGTTTCGATAATTCTTTGTTCTGGTGTATTATGTTCTTCTTTCTCTGGTACAGCATTTTCATTTATACTTTTTCTAAGTTCCTTGTATCCTGCACTAATAGAAGTCTTTCCTGACAAAACACGCTGCTTCAAATCTTCGTTATCTGAATCCAAAACATGTTTTGTCTGTCTATACGTTTCACGATTTACATTGGCCATTTTAGCAAGTTTTGCATTTGTCTCATTATCCTGCTTTTTTCTATTTTGGACTTCCCCAAAATTTTGTGGAACTTCACTTTTCTTTTCATACTGATTTCCATGATATTCAGACTGCCTTTGTTTTGCCTGTTTCTCATAAACTGATCTGTATTTTTCTGCAACTGAAATTCTTTGAGCGGAAGACAGATTTCGCCTTGCAAGCTGGTTCTCAAGCATCCACTTAATAACATCTTCCTTTGAATCAAAATATACAGGCTCAAAACAATAATCTGATAATTCAATGTTGTTTTTTCTGCATGTCTTATAGCGGTTATGTCCGTCAACTATGTATCCTGTACCATCGTTATTTTCTGGAAACCACACCTTAATCCTTCCAAATTTCTGGTCAAATCCATTGTATAACAACGATTGTGTTAATGAATTGGAATCGTCTTCTGATAATTTTGGCAGCAATTCTTCTAACTCTTCATCAATCTGAATCTTTTTAAAATCTATTGTCATACATTACTTTCCTCTCACATTTTTTCTTCATTATTTCCAACGCAACAGACCATTTCAACTTCCTCACACCACTCCAACAAATTCTCATATGATATTTCTATAAATGTATCCTTATCAACGGGATAATTCACTTTGTCAAAGAACGTGAATATTAAATAGTTTTTTATGCTTTCGTCTATAATACGCCCGCTTATGCATCTGCTGTTTTTGAAAGCATCTTTCATACTCATATTTCTACATTCAAAATTATCTGTACACCATATTCCATGCAGGAAATCAATTTTCTTCTTGTCCCATAATTCAGTATAACCATATACACGATGTAATTTCTTTATTTTAATCATTTAGTAATTCTCCTTTACTCATTCAAATTTCTCAACACTATTATCTTTCTTATTCAAAAATGGAAAGTACAAATCAGAGAAAATATAAGTGATTCCATTATCATTTGTTTGTATCATGTAAGAAACTGTACAATAAGTTTCTGTCGGAGATGAAAATATCCTAATGTGTTTTCTGTTTATTTTCATTTTCTTTCTGTTAAAATACTCACAAATATTTTCTACATCTCTGCCAACTTTCTGTAATTTGCAAAAAGCGTGTTCACTGTCCAGAAAACAATTATTATCAAAATGATTCATACAAAGGTTATTCCCGTCATCATCATAAACATTTTCAAGCAAATCATCTTTATACAATGATAAATCAGATATAATACTATCAATATAATTTTCAATTGATATTGTTCCATCCATAAAATCAATAGGTGCTACTTCATATACATATTTAAACATTATTCTTTTTCTCCTTCTTTATTTTCTGTATTTACACGCTCAAATCATGTAACTTTTTTGCATTGTCATAATATTTCTCGTAATCTTCAAGTCCAGGAAATTTCTCTGCAAGTTCCACTATAAATATAGATTTTTCACATTCAGTACCATAACCATGCTGCTCATACAAATCATCTGCATATTGTTGAATCTTTAAATCTAAAGGTATTTCTCTGTTTTGTAATTTCTTTTTAATAGTAATTGTTTTTAATGGATTCATAGGGAAAGCATTTACATTAGACGTTTTATCTTCTAATATCAAATCGCTTTGTATTGGCATATCAAGTATTTCTTCTATTGTGAAATTATTATCTTCAGTTTCCATAGAATTAGGTTCTCCCCAATCATCATCAGAAGTAATTTTGTTTTTATTCGATTTTTTACTTTCATAAATGGGTATATCAAATCCATATTCTTTGAACACACTCAAATCAAGATAATCAATATTATCATTTGGATTTGTTTTAAATGATTCATTATACTTAATGCAATCGTTCTTTAATTTTTCCACTTCTTTTATATCATTATATTTGGGGGAGTTATTAAGGAAGTGATTATACCTAAGTTTTATAGATGTTCTATCAATAGAATATCTCTTTGTTTTATAGTAAGGAATTGTCGATAAATATTCCATTCCTTCTTTTATAATTAAATTTTTATCTTTATATCTTCCATATACATTACCAACTCTGTGATAAGGTTTATCTGTTCTCCTCGCTCTTGATCGGAATGTATATAAAAGTTCTAATTCTTCCAACTTATACAAATATTCATTAACTGTATTTTTGCTAAAGTTCCAATTAAGCACCATATCATCTTGTGTCATGTGCCATGATTTACTGTTTTTGTTAATAGTTCCAATTATATTTACGAAGAAACGCAATACGTTAAATCCGTATGCCCCTAAAGAGGAAAATATCTTTTGAATTTCTTCGATTTGTACAACAATAAAATTATATTTTTTAATATCTATGTAACAAGATTTTCCATCAACAATATAATTATTTCGATTCTGATTCAATATAATAATATCTTCTTCTCTTTTTAAGCCCTCAAATCCTTTCTTAATACTTCTAATAAGGTTTTTATCAGTTTGACTATCAATAAATCTTCCAGTAAGATAATAGCCAATATTATCAATAGAAACAAATAATTCATCATGTTTATTTTCTTGCAAATAATTTAAAATTAAAAATACTGCTATTTCTTCACCAGTATATTGTGGTTGTAAATCCTTTTTAATGTAACAATCTGTAATGAATATCACTCCTTCCTAAATAATACAAAAAACCATACAAAACAATTAAATTTTCCTTAACCTCAACTCAATTTTAATTGAGGTGAGAATAGGTTATCTTCTTGTATAGGTTATCTTCATTTAGTAGATACTTTCCGTCTTATTATGGAATGATTTTTCAGCTCTATTTTATGAAAATATTCTAATCTAAGACGGAATAAAACTTTTATGTTTTTCAGATTTTAATTCCAACACATTCAAAATCAAATTCCATTCCATTTTTCAGAATCACCACAGCTGTTTCTGCTATTTTCAGCTTATCTTCTTTTTCATCTTCTTCATAACAAGTCAAAACTTCATCATATGGGATTGAAAAATCATTGTATCTCACATCGTAAGTTTCATCCTTATTCCATTTTAATATGAATTTTTCATCATCTGTATTGTACGTCCTGTCTGACGTAATAAAAATTCTTCCTATGCCACTTTTTGTAATTGCATTACTTATGTATAATTCAACTGCATATCTTTTGTTTCTGTCCAGAAATCCATCCAATGTCTTAATAACCTTTTCTTTTACATCAATAAATCCCATAATGCAATTCTCCTTTTCTCTTGAATACATATTGTTTAGCTGCTTTATAAAATGACATTCTCCATTTGAAGCATATCTTTTACGCTTTCTCCGCAAAATCCTCCACATCTTCCAAAGAAAGTGTATAATCCGTGTACTGTGTCCTCTCAAACTGATTCATTGAGAATATGGCATATTTATCACCGTTAAATTTGAATATCATATGTTTATCTGCTAATTTCTCCTGTAGCCGTTGCAAACGCTTAACAGTATCTTTTTCACAATACATTTGAAATATAAGTAAATAAGAATTTACTTTTTCTCTTTCTTCTTTTGTAAGATTTTTGTGTCTGTTTTTCATCATGATTCTGGATTTATATGATTTGTTTGGCGTGAAGACTTATGATAGCATTCTGCTCTTGTGACCGTTAACAGGTTGGTTGTGAATGCTTCGTTTATTTGTGCCGTTGTTGTTTTTCGTTTCAATAAATTTCACCATCCTTTTCAAATTTATAGCCAGTAATCAGCCAGAATCTAATTTTATCCCACCATGTTATTTTTACATCATCCCACGTTTTATACCTGCATAATTTTGATAGCATATGTGCATTGTCATTTAATTCCCATTCTTTAGTTTCTGAATTATATATTTTCCATCCACAACATAACCATGAGTGTATATACTGGGGGAACATAATAAAAAATTTGGATATTGGCCTTGACTGCAATGGATCAATATGCTTTTTTATCTTCTTAAATTCTTCTATGCTTATCTTCCCATTTCTATATAATTTATATATGGTGTGAAATATTCTATTTTTTTCTACATATTCATTTTCATGTTTTTGATAAAATTTTTTAAAATTATTTCGATACCACCTGTTTAGAAATGATTTTCCTGAAGATCCAGTTTCGTTAAAATATCTTTCTATATTTATATCCATATCATAATAGCTCCCTTTTAATCTTTTAATCAGACGTTTGTTTCTCATGAAACATATAATTCGCCAAACCAGCTAATAAGAATCCAAATACAGAGAAATACTCTATGCTATTCATGAGATCGCTGTATGGCTCTGTATTGGCGTTTTGCAGGTGGTTGTTATGTGTGTTGCCTTTGGCTGTGTTGGTTGTATCTGTTGAATTTGTATAATCTGTTGAATCTGTATGTGCCATATTTTAATATTCTCCTTTTGTATTTATTTTTATCTTTCTTATAATGAGCAATAGTATCTGATGCAAAAATTTTTGTAATTTCACCAGTATCTAATAATTCTTTTATTGAATCTGTGAGATTACGTTCTATACGCAATGCACGTTTTAGATTTGTAGTGGACATATTTAATTCTTTTGCAATCTCTTCTAATGTTGCTTTAGCAAAGAGTCCATTTTGGCCTTTTTGCTTTCTTCTAATCCTTCTGTAAGAGAAGCAATAGTATCTGACGCAAAAGTTTTAGTGATTTCACCAGTATCTAATAATTCTTTCATTGAATCAGTCAAATTACGTTCTATACGCAATGCTCTTTGGAGATGGCGTTTTGACATATTGAGTTCTTTTGCAATTTCATCAAGAGAAAAACATGTCAAATTGGCACCTTTTTCTGGTCTGCCCTATCCATATCCTTTTAATTCAACATAAGTAGCCAACGCTTTCCTATCCTTAGCTGGATCATTCTTTCGCCGACCAAAGTTATTTGATATCAAGGCACGAAGTTTTGAATTTTCATCTTGTAAATCTTCTAGTATAAGTGATTCTTTGTTTTCTACAATGTATTTCTCTTTTCTGTATGTATCTTTGCCGCCAATACCTAATTTATGAGCTACTATTTCATCAGTGCGTCTACCCTCGTCTAAATTTAGACAAAGGTCTGTTTTACCAGCTTTCATTCTCTTTTGCTTTTAAACTCTCAATCCGTTTCAATCGTCTTGCATAATCAATTTATAAGCGGCATATTGTGGAATACACCGCCTGTTTACTGCACTCGTCTTAGTACTGTATTGCTTAAAACATATTCCTTAACATATTTCATACTCATTGGATTATATTGTTCTTACAAACTGATAGCAAATTTCTTTGAAACAACTTGTGCTTCCGGCAGAAGCTCATCCGTCTTTTTAAGAATCATGTCTAAGACCTCGAATACATATTCTTCATCACTTTTAATATCAGATTTTCGCGTTTGCAGCAAAAGTAATGATAATTCCTGTGCATATTCTGCTACAAATCCAGCATATAAATTATCTATAATGCTTTTATCTGGCAGACTGCATTGTGGATATAGTTCATGCACCAACACTGCATTCATTTGTGTTTGTCCTTTCTTTATGCATTCCTCACTGCGTTCAGCTAATGACAAATCACTGCTTTTGTTATCAATCATCAAACCGAAAAACAAATTTGTAAGATTTCCAACATAATACATAGTATCCCTGATGGATGCTTTATCATCCGGCATTGTAATATCAAATCGGAATGAACACAGGGAATCCAGATAATTGCACCCTTTGATGATGATGCATTTGGACAGATCATTTTTAACCAGTCCCCGCTCTGCCCATTCATAACGCTTTGAAATCAAATCTACAATTTCCTGATCACATTCTTTCAGATTAAGATCATGCTGCAGTCTATCTATAGGAATCTCTTTCATGCCTGCATATACGAAGTTCTTTTTACTGTTAGCTCTTCTCTGCTCTTTTGCCTGTCTTCTTCTCTGTTCCCTGTTCATACTTTAATTCCTCCAATATTTTTGTTTTATATTTGTTTATATTTTCCTGTAAACGGATGACCGGATTCTGTCACCCTCTGTTTATGTCTATATTCTGATTTCCTGTTAAGAATCCAGTTCATCTAGCAAATCCAGAGTAATCTGACTGCGTTTTCTCTTTGGCTTTTCTTCATTTTGCCTATTTTTACTCTCTAACAGACGTTCTCTCAAAGTCATTTCCGATTTATTTTTACTTGCTAATAACCGTTCTCTTGCCGTCATCGTTTTTTCTTTGGTAACTGCTTTCCATTGTGGAATATGCACTTCATTCAGGTATTCAGATAATATTTCTACTTCTGACTGCTTTAAACATTCCATTCCGCCTTTGAATCTGGATAAATCATTTACATCTACGCCGATATTTAAAGCAATCATTTTGAGCATCAGTCCCTGATTTGTAATCTCTGTCAGCTTACTTCTCACTGAATCGTTATTTAATGCCATACTTTACCTCCAAAATTACTTTATTTATCGGGCAGCATATTTATATACCGCCCATATTTACTTGAAATATCATACACATTTCACAGACATTTCTTCGATGTTACTCTGGCATTTCCTTGACATTTACCTGTCATTTCTTCATTAATCTGCGTAATGCATCCAGTTTTGTAGACGATTTCTTTTCAGGCTTTCTTCCTGTTGTTTCATCTTCCATAAAATTTAAATCTGATAATTTTTCAGCATTCTTCCTGCTTCGTTTCCGTTCATCAAATGCCTGCTGTGCCAGTTCCCCAAGCTGCTTAATATGACTGACCGGATAATCAAGGCCGTTAACACAGATTAATGTGGAAGTTCCATTGTTATATCCTTCAAAAATATTAAATGGCTTGCCAAATTCAACTATCATCTCATTTACTTCTATATCAGAATTGTCACTTCCACTGTGGACAATGGCAATATCCCCGCAGATTTTATTACTCTCTACCGGAGCAAAAATACCATTCTTTGTCAGCCGTTCCAGCATGAAGTTCTTATCCTGTTCCTTTTTAAACAGTCCCAGAACAGCCGCCCCCGGCTGCCGGAGCATTTCAGTCTTCTCCGATTCATCAAAATTATTCAGCTTTCCATAAGAATCATTCATAAGAAAACTGTTCAGCAGATTTGCAAATGTACTGTTGATATAATCATAGTCTGCCGAAGCATTATTATTAATAAAGAAAGCTGCGCCTAAAATATCCTGCATTTCCTGCATATCAAGCATGGCTTTATACGCACTTCTTTTTTTACCAATCGGCTCACTGAATGACGGGAGTGTCGGAACCGGGCAGACTGTCTTTTTAATATTCCCCTCTTCATCCTTTATTTCTGTTATTAATTCTTCAATGTACGGTGCGCTCCCTGATCCGGTTGAGCCAGCAGTAGAATGAAGCACAAACACAATCTTCTCTTTTATATTCTGCAGTGCTTCTACAAAATCTGTATTTTGCGCAAGACAGTCCAGCGCCCTCTCCCTGTGCCCGCCAAATCCGTCAAAGTTTTTCAGTCTGTAAATATTCGGCACATCACCTAAAATCTTCAAATCCTGTTCACTGCCGTTTACAAACATCGCATTATAACCCATTTCAAAGAATACTTTCGCCTGTTTGCATCCACAGTTTCCTAATCCTAAAAATAATATGCTGTTTTTCAAACTCATGATTCTTTTCCTCCTTCAACTGTTCTGATTCCTTTATCGAGTAAATAATAAGTATCACTGTGATTATCAATAATCCCTTTGCTTATATATTCCGCCTTTACCAGCTTTTGCAGCTTTTTGTACACAGTCATTCTTGCACCCAGGGCACCCTCATTTTCATTAAGCATCTCTGTAATAGTAATGGCATGGTAATAATCTTTAAATCCGCCATTATATAACGTGCCTAAAATCAGATAATCCAGGCGGTTTAACTCATATGTCTTAGTTACATAACCGCTTCCTTTCCTCCGCTTCATTTCATACACATATATCACCCCTTTATATGATAATTCATCTGCATTTAACAGGCATTATAAATATATTGCATTATTATGTATCCGGCATTTCCTTACAAATCCAAAAAATATCAGGCTTTTCAGCCTTTTTTCATTTCACGATGTATCAATTTCTTCTTTTTTCCTTTCAACATCCTTCCATCTGTACGGATTCAGGTTACATGCCCCTCTTGTACACTCTGGACTGTATGACTTACTATGACATTCTCTTTTTATCCATTTCTTTTTCTTCAAGTGATGAATCACCTTCCTTTTCCATTTCTTGTTGTTCTGTGTTTCTGAAATTTTTCAGCATATAATATTGACTTTCATATCGGAATATTCTAAAATAATATAAAAGGAAATATATGGTTGATTTTATACTGAATATCTTCTGCATATTCTTTATTATACTGATTTTTTTCTGTATGTCAATAGGCATATTGAAAATTTTCTGCAAAATTCAGGAGGAATGTATGGAACTTTTAGAAAGAGTAAAAATACTATGCAAAAGTAAAGGCGTTTCACAGCGTAAAATGGAACAGGATATCGGCATAAGCAATGGTGCATCCTCAAAGTGGGGAACCAGCTCCCCCAGTATAGAAATCCTTCAAAAGCTGTCAGATTATTTTGAAGTTTCCCTCAATTATTTAATGACAGGGAACGACAATTCTGCTACAATGTTAAATAAAAGAGACGAAAACGATATAGCAAAACGGCTTGAGAATACAATGGCTGATCTGGATGCAGATGAAGCATTAATGTTTTCCGGTGAACCTCTCGACGATATGACAAGGGAACTTTTAAAAGCCAGCCTTGAAAACAGCATCCGTATTGCTAAGATCAATGCCAAGCAAAAGTTTACGCCTAAAAAATACAGAAATAATAATGAATAGGATGTGATATTTATTTTTAATTTGAAAGATACAATATTGCGTTTAACTAAAAAATATAATACATCCGATCCGTTTGAATTAGCTGATGCATTAAATATATCCGTATTCTTTGAAGAATTAGGAACAATAAACGGATATTATAATAATCCGCTTCGTATGAAACAGATACACATAAACCAAGAATTAAATGGCCGGGATGCAAAATTTACATGTGCTCACGAATTGGGACATGCCATATTGCATCCTAATGCTTCTACTCCTTTTTTGCGTTCTAAAACATTTTTATCTGTTGATAAGCTGGAGATAGAAGCAAATTGCTTTGCTGTAAATTTACTTATACCAGATGAAACTATAATGGAAATTATTGATAATCAGAACTGTACACTGGAATACATGTCAAGAATGCTTGGTTATAATCAGAAATTAATAGAATTGAGATTGAAAACATTTGATATTGATAAGAAATAGATGTTGTAATCGTATACGGTTTAGTATATGGGAAAACAACAGAAAAAGCCCCTGTATGAAGTTTTCAGAAGTTTAAAACGAATAATTGCACATTGAGAATATGAAAAACGCATACAGAGCCGATTTATAAACAAAAATTACATATTGAAAATCAATCCTGCATATGCTATAATTGCCGTAGGCTAAAAGAAGCAATGAGTCCATAAGGACAAAGAACGAAATCCCCAACCGTATGCCCGTACAGTTGGGGATTCTTCTTTTCTTTTATGGTGGCAAAGCACCCACCAGGCTATTCGTTGCCCTCTGCATCTTTGCTGTCTAACCATTTGTTGATGCGGTGGCTAATCACACCAGCCATAACAGCAATAAT
>CAJUBQ010000035.1 GCA_910584595.1 uncultured Eubacterium sp. | reverse complement strand
GATAGAGCGGCAGCCCTTTTCCCATTACGTCATTTTCCGTGATAAAAATTACCCAAGTTTCCGGCAGCTTATCAAAGCGTTCGCCTTTCTTCAAAAGGTTTGCGTCCATCATGCTGCTGTTGTACCTTGCTCTTTTTCTTCCGGCTCCTTTGTCAGAGCGCTGTACCTCCACATTCAGTTTTGCCCCTGTGCTGTCCGTAGCCAAAATATCCAGCCTCACCGAACGGTTCAGCAGGTTCTCCACAAATACCTGAGTGCGAACGTCCAGCGCCCTTAAATCCGGCTTTTCCAGAACAATCTGCAATACCAGTTCTATGCTTGCCGTATCTTCCTCAAAACACTTTGTGAGGAAATCATCATCCAGCAGGCGAAAGCCTCTTAATCTCTGTAAATCTTCCTGATGTTTCTGGTCTATCTGTTCTGCCACTGTCAATCTTCCCACCTGCTTTCCCTTCTGTTTTCGTATCTCCATACTACCATAAACCTCCTGATTTTACAAGCCGGGAGCCAGCGCATTCCTGAATCCCGGCTTGTTTGCATTATAACCTTAAAAATTGGATAAGAAGCTCCTCAAAGTAGACTACGACAAAAATAAATACAAGCCCCACTACATCTACCGCAAATTTCCGATAGATTTTTTCCACATGGACTTAACTTACCAGCAGACAACTAAACACTTGAAAATACGCTTAAAATCAGGCTAAGGAATTGTAAATAAAAATATCTGTCATTTCTTCAACTTTCATCTGCGATCTGAAAAATAAAATCTTCCATATGCATCTATCCTATCACATTCCCATTACTGACATTTATATTGACGCCAGAAGATATTTCGCTTCATCAGAAAGCAGAAAACGAATCACTGGAATAATATCCTGCACATTGGCATTTCTATTTTCCGCACTTTTTTCTGCATTAAGAGCAATCATTCTTTCATCAATGTTACAAAGCATTTTTGTATGAATCATCGAAGGAGACACCCCATTGATATTGATTTTTCTTCCTTCATAATCAGACGCAAGAGACTTTAAAATTTCTAACAGCAAATATTTAACCATCACATACTCCATCATATGCTTCGGAGGCTTGCCTATCGTCACAGAAGAAAGCACAAGGCCAATTTTATTATGTTCCCGCCTTTTGGCCATTTGGGGCAGAAACGCCTGTAAAATCCTGATGAGTGAATACGCCTGTATATGAACGTTCTCATCAAATCTGTCTATATCAAACTGTTTTAGTTTTTTATAAGCAAACGCTGACGACGTAAAATGCACAATGTATGACGGAGCTTCGCAAAATCGCTGTATATCCGAGATCAGCTGTACGACTTCACTGTCTTTTGAAAAGTCGCCTTTGAAATATTCAGCCTTGTTTCCATTCAGCATTACTTTCCTTTCAAATAAATACCTTATGATTTGATGCTGTTGACAATCACAAAGCATAAAAAATGCCATTTTCCGCTTGCCTGCAGCTGAAACACCCCCTTCGTATTATATTTTTGCGTAGACGATGTTCTTCTCGGGCAGCGGAAATCTTTTAAAATCCAAGGCGTCATACCTTTAATCTTTCCATTCCAAGTTCCAAATACTGAGATTTCAATAACCTGACTTTTTAATATCCTTTAATCATTTTTTCTCCTGCCTGATAACTTTTCTGAATCGGATTTCCATTTTCATCATAACGTTGCTCTCCAATGACGGTCCAATCCGTACATGTTCTGCAAACTTCCGGCAATTCATCAAAACGATGCTCCAAATGCTTCTGGGTCAGCTCTCTGTTTCTGATTGCCCATATCTCTTCTATCGAATTTTTTCCTATATTGCCATAGACCGTAGATGCATCTGCATCCAGTGCACACGTTGCAACATTTCCTTCCCAGGTAATGGCGCACAAACCTACCGCATACCCGCACGCAATCCTATGTTCAGGCAGCTGATGTTTAATTCCACAATCGGCTGCCCCTCCCCAGGTAATTGCCCTTCTCAGTGTCGTCCATGCACCCTTCTCTCTCCAATAGCAAATAATTTTGTCTATTTCATCTTTATTTTCCTCCAATTCCAAAACCTTTACTTCCGCTACCATCTCTTTACGTCCAAGCTGCTGTTTCCTTTTTAAAAAATATTCTACATTCTGATATACCATATCACGATCAGCTCCCACACTAATCTTTTCCAATACTTCTTTAGAAAATCCATATATATCAAAACTAATAAAATCAATGCCGGAATCCAGCAGCATATCCGATATTTCCGGATTCATTAAAGTTGCATTTGTGTTCAGACAAACATTTTCAAGCCCGCTTCTTTTCGCATACTGAATCATATAGAACAGCTTATAACGCAATAAAAGCGGCTCGCCATAAAAATCCAGCCATATTCTGGCATAAGGATTTTTCTGGGCTGTTTCATCTATGATCTTCTTATACAATGCCATGTCCATATATCCTCTTTTTCTTGTCAACTTGTCATTTGTACACATCAGACAATTCAGATTGCATCGATTTGTAACTTCTATCGCTATATTTAACGGAAAATCTGACATCTTAAATGTCTTTTCCACGTCACACAGATTTTCATACATACTCTCTCCACCTCATTCTTTCAAATTATAATATCCGACAGTCCTTACCAGACAACTACCCACCTGACAATACGCTTAAAATCAGGCTAATCTGCTCATAATAATATCTTTCGTTTCTTCAACTTTTATCTACTATCTGAAAAATAAAATCTTCCATATGCATCTATCCTATCACATTCCCATTACTGACATTTATATTGACGCCATGAAGATATTCCGCTTCATCAGAAAGCAGAAAACGAATCACTGGAACAATATCCTGCACATCGGCATTTCTGTTTTCCGCACTTTTTTCTGCATTAAGAGCAATCATTCTTTCATCGATGTTACGAAGCATTTTTGTATGAATCATCGAAGGAGACACCGCATTGATATTGATTTTTCTTCCTTCATAATCAGACGCAAGAGACTTTAAAACTCCTAACAGCAAATATTTAACCATCACATACTCCATCATAAATTTCGGAGGCTTGCCTATCGTCACAGAAGAAAGCACAAGGACAATTTTATTATGTTCCCGCCTTTTGGCCATTTGGGGCAGAAACGCCTGTAAAATCCTGATGAGTGAATACGCCTGTATATGAACGTTCTCATCAAATCTGTCTATGTCAAACTGTTTTAGTTTTTTATAAGCAAACGCCGGCGACGTAAAATGCACAATGTATGACGGAGCTTCACAAAACTGCTGTATATTTGATATTAACCGGACGACTTCATTGTCTTTTGAAAAGTCAGCTTTGAAATATTCAGCCTTATTACCATTCAGCATTTGTATTTTATGCAAATTGTCGGCATTCGAATGATAGTGCAGCAAAAACAAACAGTTTTCTTTTTCTTTATTTAATTCACCTATCAACCGTATGCCAAGATCCGAAGATGCTCCCAGAATAAGATAAATTCTTTTTTCTTTCATTTGATTACTCCCGCATAAATCAACGCTTTGCTCACTTTTTCACCATTCTGATTACGTATCAGCGCTTCCACCGTAATTCGTCTTACAGATTCCCTCTTATCTTTCACTCTGCCCCATATTGTCAGTCTGTCGCCGATATAAACCGGACGATGAAAAGAGCTTTCCACTTTTTGCAGCACACAATATTTACCAGGCAGATATACTCCTGCTAAGGTTGAGTAAAAGGAAGCTGTAAGCATACCGTACACCAGCCTGTCCTTATAACCATTTTCACAGGCATACAAGACATCTGTATGCATCGGATTTTGGTCACCACAAATCTCATAAAACTTTTTCATCATAGCGTCCGTGACAACAACTTCAAATTCTGCAGTATCAGCTGTTTCTTTCTGATCACTATATGCTGTTATTTCGTCAAACGTAAACAAATTCACAATTTTCCTCTCCCTATTTGTCTGTTACTTTTATGACAGTATTCATTTTCTTCCAACTGCCTGTTATTTCTAACTTCCAAATACTATTTCCATTTTCATCCTCGGATATTTTTTCAAATCCCTGTTCCCCATAAAAATCTTTCACCATACCGTTTTTAGATGTCTTATTATAATAGCCATATAGAGAGCAAATCCCGCATGATAAACATCTGCAAACCAATTCATCTAACATCGCCAGTTCCACATTTCTTTTTAACACTCTGCAGCTCATCAGCCATAGATCGATATGAAAAGTCCGCCGCTCCTTATGTCCGATGACGACTGACACCACTCCGTTATCTCCAAATCTGTCATTGAGCCTGATATATAAGGTAATATAATTTGAATCAGAAGCGTATTCTTCTATCTGTGCTGCTGTATATCGTAAAGCAGTCAGATTAAACTGATTGGTTTTATTAATCAATTGAGCAATACGTGACAAATACAGCGGAATAAATGTTCCTATTTCCGCATGCATATCCAATGACTTTAAATAATCCTCATAACTGTTAAAAAAAGCTTTTTGTCTTTTTCGATTTTGATCAGCCTGATACATATCGCTGCGTATCAAATCATCCTCTGAAAGTTCCGTCATTTCAAAAAAGCCAGAACGATCCATAATTTGAATATAATGCTCCGCTGCATTCATTTCCGGCACAGCTGCATCTGAAATTTGCTGCTGGACCATATATCGTTCCGCAGGATCATCATCTACAAACACCAAACTGTCTGTCCCAAGATTCAGTTCTTGTGCAATCTGAATCAAGTTCTGATCTTTTGATTCCCAGTTCGCTTTTATAATAACGAAATCCTCCGGCTTTAATATGTTCTCTGCACGTTGTAATCCTTTCAAGGCATTTTCTTCCTCATTCTTCGAGGCAATTGTCAGCAACACTCCCATTTCTTTCATTGCTTTCAAATATTTCTGAAACTCTGCATACATCTGTCCAACTGGCGTTTCCTGTCCGATTTCAATCGTATCCGCGCCATCGTCTCCAACGACGCCTCCCCAGATCGTATGATCCAAATCCAATACGATCGCTTTTTTATTCTTTCCGTAAACTGATTTTATAATATTCGCAATGTTAAAAGCCAGTTCAGGAACTGCAGGAATTGCCGGACAGCACTTATACATATGCCAGTAAAACGGATCGGACCAATCTGACAAACCATAACCCGCCGCTAAATAATTGATATCATTGATATAAAAATTTTTATGTGTTTGTGCATAATGATAAAACCTGTCATTCAGCTGATGAACAAAATAACTGCGTCCATGAATATCCCATATATCCCGATTGCCCAGCAGACGACAGCTGGGCGTTTCAAAATTATTTTGGATCACAACGCAATGATACGTCCGCTCTATTTCTTTCCACATCTTCGAAAAGAAAGCATACTGCTGATCCAGCAGTTCCATTATTTTCTCCTTTGAATCCTTTAGATTTGGATATTGCAGGATATTTCTGCCTGTAGTATGGATATAAATGACATCCGGCTCAAAAGTGCGCAGTTTCGACGAATCAAACATGATTTCTTCCCAATATTTTGCATACGCTGACTGATAAAACTCTGGCTCAATCCCATAATTCAGCAGAAATAATTCCAGCATATCTTTCACCGTGTCTGTCGTTGAACCGCCAAGCACAGCTATTTTTTTATGCAAACGTTTCGTATCGGAAGAAAAGAGGCTTTTACGAATGAATTTTCTCTTTTTTAAAATATATTGCGCATCAAATGGATATTCCAATTCCCTCATTTTCCATCTCCATTTCTTATTTATATCTATTTTATATCTATATAGATGGCGATTAATTATCTCCATCTGCGCCAAGCATGGCCGCTTTGCGGCATCTACATTTTCGTGCGAGTGTGCATCCCCCGGAGGGTCTATATATCTGGCAATTATTTAATGCCAGATATATATGATAGATTTTTAATCGTTTTGCTGCAAAATCTTCTGCAGCGGATACGCTATCATCCGGCCGTTAACTTTTCTTATATTTTTCAATTAAATCAGCCATCCCTCCAACATCCTTAAGCGCAGCAACATCTGTGATTTTAAATTTCAGGCCAAAATGATTTTCAATCGCAACAATTAAGTTCATTTGTTCCAAAGAATCCCAATCTTCAATGTCTGCTGCCGTTGTTGACCTGGAAACTTCCAATGTTTCATCATCAAATACTTCACGAAAAATACTCTGCAGTTCGTTTATTATTTCCATTATTTCATCCTCCCATTTCATTTATAAACGTCAAATAAGTTCATTGCTATATTTGTTTTTTCAAAAACTTCTCTGCAAATCAACTTCTATATCATGGATTTAATATTGCATTCTCATCAGCACTTCTTTCAGCTTTGGTAAATCAGGATCATATCTGTCTATCTGCTGATATAACTTTTCGGTATCAATTTGTATCGTATGATATGTTACTTGAAAAGAATCGGTATCAACTACCGCAAATCCATATCCATTTCCGTCTCTCGGCTGCCCCAGTGAACCGGCGTTTACAATCAATGTCTCTCCTTCCGTTCTCACCATACGGCAATGTGTGTGGCCTAATATCACAATGTCATATGCTGAATATGACTCCGGCAACATCACCTGCTTATCAGGATATAATCTTCCCTCCAGAGGATCTTCCGGCGTTCCATGAAAGATACCTGTTTTTCTGTTCCCATCCGTTAATTGTACACACTCGGGCCTGTCATCTATAAAATCGATCCATTCATTCGAATATTTACTTGTTAATCCCTCATAGGAATGCCCATATCTGCGAATCAAAGCTCCTTCATCTATCATACCTCTATAAGCGTCTACTGCATACGCATCATGGTTTCCTTTCAGCCATATCAGATTTTGAATCTTGCTGAGCTCTGCGATCACCTCTTGCTGATTATAATAATATCCGAAGATATCTCCGCAGAAAATAATTTTATCGTACGCAATATCCATCATTTTATGAAGCGCTTTTTTTAACGCAAATATATTTCCGTGAATATCGGAAAACACTGTTAAAATCATATTTTTAACCACTCCTCGCTGACCCATCGAATTGTCTGTTCCAATGTATATCCAGGCGAGAATCCTGCCTCTCGTTCTGCTTTCTCGCAAGATATGATCCATTTTATATCATCTGCCGGATCAGGCATCTTTCCCAGACGAATCGTTGACGCGGAACCTGTTAATTCTCTGCACAGATAAGCAAGCCTGAGATTCGAGACAGACTTTTTTCCTGCAATCAAATACACTCCATTGATGTTTTCCTGCAAAACATCAGCAACAAAATCAGAAACATCCCTAACGTCAATATAATTTTGAACTCTGCTCCCCTTCCCATAAATTTCAATTGGAAGCTGATTCATACAGCAATCCAACAGCATGGAAAGATAGTTTTTCTGATTCATCCCTGCTCCTATCGGAGAAGATATCCTGATGATTACTGTTTTCGTATTTTTTTTGCATAAACATTCTACCATATGTTCACCAGCATATTTTGTTACGTGATAAAGTGTTCTGGGGCGTATCGGATGCTGTTCCGTAATTGGTATCCTTTCAGGAATTCCGATAACCGGAATACTCGACATGAAAATAAAACTTTTGGCCGAAAAAAAATTCGATATTTGAATCATATGCAGCGTTCCAATACAATTCGTGTCAATCACGCATTCTTTCACCTGCATGGATATGTCAGCAGCCAAATGAATAACAGCATCACAAGAATCCACATAATTTACAATATCATTCACAAAACTGTCATCACAGATATCCTTGCTGACCACTTTAAGATTCTTCCTTTTTTTTAACGTGTTTTTATGTATAAGAGCAATTACCTCATATCCTCGATCCAATAATGCAGAAACTACATATTGTCCAATAAATCCCCCGGCGCCGGATACAATTATTTTTTCCATATATATTTATCCGCCATTAATCCATAATTAAAAATTTTTCATTGAGTTCCCTGATTCCGAGTGCATGTTGATACTCATTTTTAAATAATGGAATTTTCATCCCATCGACCAGATCAAGCCACCATAGCACATCCGTAAACCCCAGCATATGCCGGAATCTGACAGTGCCGGATATTCTTGATTTATTTCAAAAATAAAATACTGCCCGTCTTTTTTTCTTAATTGAATATTTATATATCCCTCCAGATGCATAAGCTCCGCTATTCTATGAGCAATTTCTTCCAGTTTATGATCTTTTACGAGTTCTATCTGGCTGCTGTACCCATGCTTTAGCTTTCTTCGAAACGCTATCGTATTTATAATTTGTTTCGAACAAAACACTCCCACTGTATATTCATCTTCACTGTCAATATAGTCCTGCAAAACATAACCGTCCATTTTCAGCTGCATTGCCTCTTCTGATGAAGCAATCATCTGAATATCTCTGGATCCATTTGATTTTCGCGGCTTATATATAAATTTTTTTCCTGTTTTAAAAGAAATGTCTTTGATATTCCTATAAGTATGCGGCACATCAAAGCGCTTCTCGCTAAGCCACTGAGCAGTACAATATTTATCCAGACAAATTTCAAGCGCCTGGCTGCTCTGAATCAGAATCTTGACGCCCTCCTGCGAAAAACGCCTACGCTCCTTTGAAACAGTCTCTATTTCCTTCTCATTCACCGGAATCAAATGCGTTATTCTATGTTTCTTACACTTCTCGAGCAACTCATCGATATAACCTTCTTCTACCGCATATTTACATTTCCAAAAATGTTTTACATCATTCATACCTGCAGCAATAGGATTCACATCGCATCCAAAAAGCACACAATCCTCTCTTTCAGAAAGAATTTTTAATATACCATTTCCTATATCTCCGCTAAGCGCAGTCACTAAAATATTTCTCAACTCTTTTACCTTCCGATTGTTTTAAATCATAAATACATCCTCTTCGCCATCCAGAAATGTATTTGGTTTTGGTACGACAACTTTATAATCCTTTAAGTTTTTATGTACATACCCAGAAGCCCCTACAAATACAAAATCACCTATCACCAACTCGTGCTTTACAGCGGAAGACGTACCAAAAAAGCAGTTGTTTCCAATCTGCATAAATCCGGCAATTGCAGACTTCACCCCAAAAGTATTAAAATCTTTTGCCATACAGTCATGTCCCAAAAAGCTTCCTGCCAAAAACAAATTGGCATCTCCAATTTTTGCGCCCATTTGGATATCAACAAATTCAAAGAAATTATTGCCCTCCCCCATTTGCACATCTGGCGCAATATATGCCTTTGGATGAATAAAATTTACAAAATGGTATCCCATATTTTTACATATACCAAAAAGTTTTTTACGTACAGTACCCATCTTTGAATAACCTATCCCCATTACCAGGCTAACTTCCTGGGCCGGGTACTTTTCATTCAGTTTCTCTATCGAAATAACAGTAACACCGTCTATTTCGTCCTTATCGATATACTCTTTCTCAACCGCATAAGCAATTACATTTCCAAAATGAACACTGTCTATATACTTTTTCAGCATTCTGGAAAATGAACTATTTCCAATGATAATCAAACTTTTTTCTTCCATCTTTTTTCCAATCTATGATATGAATCTTTCCTTCTTGTCTTATTACAACATAACCGCTTTGCTCTCATAATTCTTTTCAACAGGAATCCCATTTTCATCCCATCGCTCCTCACCGATAATTGCTCAATCCATACAATTCCGGCAAATTTCGGGCAATTCATCAAATATTACTTTTCCACTATATCTAACTCTTCATACATTCTTATTCCCATCCTTTATGTTGAAAGTTTTCATATTTTCAGTATTAAGTTTTTCAGTATTAAGTTTTTCCTTTACGACATACTGCGGAACATCATTCAGCGCAATAAAAATCCTTCCTATGTATTCTCCCAACATGCCCAGCATAAGCATTATCATACCACTTGAAAATAGTATGACGGAGATCAAAGATGTATATCCGGATGGAACAAGCGGATACAATAGTTTCCGGATTACATATACTGCTCCGATTCCCATGCCAAGCCCCGAAAAAACCACTCCTACGAAACTGGCAATGCGCAAAGGGATTACAGAAAAACTTGTAAACATATCCATCCATAAATGCACCAATGACTTGAAACTATATCCGCTTTTCCCATACATTCTTTCATGATGTTCCGCTTCTACTTCAGTGATATTTTTTGTAATTTTCATAAAATATCCGAGAAGAACAGGCGCCGGACTGTGATAATTTTGCAGTTCATCTACTACGTACCTTCGAGCTGCAAAGAATGAACTTCCATGCACATTTTTGGGCCTGTCCATGATAAAATTCACCGTCTTCCTTGCAAAATTGCTTCCCCATATACGAAATCTGGCTTCTTTCTTTTTTTTGAAATAAGCATACGCTATGTCGTATCCATCCTCCAGTTTATCTACAAGACACTTTATATATGCAGCATCATGTTGTCCGTCATCGTCCATAAACACCACATATTCGCCTGTCAAATATGGAATCGCTGCCATTCTGGCCGACTGCTGTCCAAAATTACGTGATAATGATAATCCAATAACATTTGGATAAATCTCACATATTGTCTGAATTCTTTCCCACACACAATCCTGCGAGCCATCATTAACAAGAATCACCTGCGTTTCAAAAATCCCCCCTGTCTCATGAATAATCCTCTGTACCACCTCTTGAATCGACTTTTCAGAATTATAACAAGGTATGATGACTGATATATTTTTCATTCTTTTGTTTACTCCTTTACCCGGTATGAAACAAGACAATTCCGCAAAAAATCAGTATTGCTCCAGCCATTTGCCTGTGATCTATGCGTTCTTTTAACAAAGCTCTGCTTAAGAGCAGCACAAATATATAGGAACATGCAGATAAAGCCGGCGCATATTTGTATGACATATATCGTAACGCAATCATATTCATAAAAAGAGTAAAAAGCAGCATCAAATATGCTATCATAATCCTGATATTCAAATACTTCTTAAGTCCGCTTCTGCCATTGTCATGCATAGCCGTTTTTTTCAGAATCATTTGTGAGCATGCGGCTATCAGTCCGCTAAACACATATATTCCTATAGATAATCCACTATTCATGTCTCATCACCAACACCGTTCCTGCAAAAATCATTATCGTTCCCAAAAAATTAGGTATGGAAATCCTTTCTTCAAAAATCATTGCCGACCATAACAATCCCCAAAATATAACCATCCCCTTACTCAGATAAGCGATTGAAAGTTCTACCCTGGAAAGGATCATTTGCCAAAAAACGGCATATACAGCCAATGCCAGTAAGGATAAAAACAACAAACCCAGTGTACGCTTTTCAAAAAATCCGCATTTTTCCCATGACAGTGATGTTAATTTAATCAACACGCTGTTCAGTGAATATATGATATTCAGTAATTGAAGCGCCAAAAACACAATCCATGTTTTCTGCTCTTTGGATTGATCCGCCTGCATCTAAGCTACCGCCTTTCTTCACATACTCCAGGAGAGGAGACAAACGCATTCGAAAATGCTTGTCCTGTTACTTTTTATTTTTTATAAAATTCTCTGACTCGTTCGATCACTTCATACTTTTCATCCGACATCCCATAATAAAGCGGCAGCCTGAGCAAACGCTCACTTTCTTTTGTAGTAAAGACGTCTTCGCCTGAAAACCTTCCATATTTTCTTCCGGCAGCTGATGTATGAAGCGGTATGTAATGAAATACTGCCCCAACTCCACGTTCCTTTAGAAATGCCAGCAAACGTGTCCGTTCCTGGATATCTTTTGTCTTAATATAAAACATATGAGCATTATGGGTACATTCGTCAGGTATATGCGGCAGCTCTATATATCCCTCTTCTGCTATTTCCCGCAGATTATCCCGATAAACCTGCCACGTACGCATCCGATCTTCTATGATCCGGTCTACCGTTTCCAGCTGCGCATATAAATAAGCAGCGTTTAATTCACTTGGCAGATAAGATGAACCCGCATCCACCCATGTATATTTTCCTATCTCACCTCTGAAAAATCTGCTCCTGTCTGTTCCTTTTTCCCGAATAATCTCTGCTCTCTCAATATCCTTTTCCTCTCGTATCAGCAGCGCCCCTCCTTCACCCATACTTATATTTTTCGTTTCATGAAAACTATAACAACCGAAATCTCCTATCGTCCCCAACGGTCTTCCTTTATATGTACTGCAAATCCCCTGCGCTGCATCTTCCACAACATAGAGCCTGTATCGATTTGCAATATCCATAATTACATCCATCTCACATCCAACGCCTGCATAATGTACAGGTACGATTGCCTTTGTCTTAGAAGTAATCGCCGCTTCCAGAAGCTTTTCATCCATATTCATCGTATCCGGACGGATATCTGTAAATACCACTGTTGCTCCCCGCAGCACAAATGCATCTGCTGTTGACACAAATGTATAGGAGGGCATAATCACTTCGTCTCCCGGACGGATGTCTGCAAGAAGCGCAGCCATTTCAATCGCATGTGTACAGGATGTCGTCAGCAATGCCTTTTTCGCCTTCGTCATACGTTCCAGCAAAGTATGGCATCTTTTTGTAAAAGAACCATCTCCACATAACTTTCCGGATAAAATTACTTCTTTAATATATTGTTCTTCCCGGCCCATATATGGAGCTTTATTAAAGCAGATCATTTCATCATCCTCTCTTCGTATACACATTCTTGTTCGTTTACCAGCCATCCTGTTCTGTCTGATCTTTTTTTCCTACTGCCGGATAACTTCTATGGAACTGACTTCCATAATGCTGTCCTTCGCGTTAAAAACACGATATTCCAAAGTATCACCATCTTGTAATTCCAATCCACAAATTTCTGCAGATTGTTCCGTATTTTTCAATTCGACGGATGATAAGATCTGCTCACCATGATTAACTGCAATATCAAAAACATTTGATCTTTCACCATTTTCTAAAATTTTATATTTTAAAATAACATTATAAATCCCCTGTTTCGTATTACAGTAAGGCCCGTATAAACAATGCCCCTCTGTTCCGTTTGTAATCCATTGCCCCTCGTCATCGAACCTGCCATTACGTGTCTCAAATCCATAGCTATATGGAAAATCAATCGTATGCTGTCCTAAGCTGCTGGACAAATCAAATTTACTGACATTCGAATGATAAATATCATATTTATCGATACTTGATATGAGAGAATAATCTTTTTTTATAAAATCCGGCAGTCTTTTAAAATCTTCTTCTGTCGTAATCAGACAATTTTCACCATGATACTCATAATTATCCTGATAATAAGTATAGTCTCCCCATGGTGCATAATAATTATATCTTGCTATCGTTTTATATATTTTGCTTTGATCGATAACACGCAGATTTCTTACATCGTTAAATACGTCACTTCCATAAGCATATACGACCGGAACAGGAAACTCTTCCAGTGCGGCAACTACCTGATTGAGATACTGGTAATCATTTTTTGTATTTAGATATTTATCATCCCCTGAAACATCCAGGACTAAAATTGCCATAAGAAACGCTCCGGCAAATACCGTACGCATAGCTTGATTATTTCTTAAAAAATCCAGATAAGACAGCAAAATACACAATATGGAAAACAACATGACTAATAAATATCTGTTTTCAAAAATTTCCGCTCCATATGTCACTTTACAGACAGAAAATAATCCTATATTTTCTAAAAGAATAAAAAGCAGAAAGTTCCTCCAATGATCTTTTTCCTTATTGGCATACCGCACTGCCCATACTGCCGCGAGAAAAAACATACCGATAACAATCCATCCCATCATATAACAGATTCCCGTTTTCCCCATCGCGGGAACATATTCGGAATATGGCAATCCTCCCAGAAATTGTATAAATCCTTCAAAAATATTCCCTATATTGTCAAAAAAATTTCCTGCCGTAATAAACGTTAACTTCGAATCATGTGTTTTAAAATTAAAAATATTACCCGCTACCAGCTTCGCCGCCAGACTGAAAAAGCTGTTCCATAAATAAAATTGGAAATTATAATGCTTTAAATAAGATTTATCATTCCTCCAGATTGCAATCACAATATAATAAAGCAATCCAGCCACCAAAAAGGTACTCCATACAAATAATCCGCTTGTAACTGCCATCACTGTCAATAAAGCAGAAAGCAGTACGCCGCATACTGTATGAAAGATTGTCTTTTTTCTTACCAGTAAATGCAGCATGCACAATAAAATCATCAAAATAATCATGCTGTAAAATCCTGCTCCCAGCAGCATATTGGATGCATATCCTAAATCACATGCATTATTATATTCTGTAGTTATAAAAGGACATAAATAAAAATTTAATCCTGCGAATCTGGTCACATAAGAAAGTTTCAGCATGGACAATATCTTCCATAGAACTGCCAGAGTCACTATCATAATCAGCAAATTGGCTAATCCAAACGCAACATATATATCATTGATTAGCCCATAAAACAACGCAGCTACAGCTGTTGTACTAATGCCTGTTCTGGCTGTTGTATAAGCCCAATGATCCGGCAAAAGCTTATGCTGTTTGACCATTTCTATCGCTCTTAAATAATTACTGGAAATATCATATCCTAAATGATATTTCAATTGTGTGATATTAAAATATACTAATGCTATAAACTGAGCCGCAAACATTAAAATGAAAATGAAAAACAATATCTTTTCTGCTTTATTTTCTTTTTTCATATGTGTCAGAACATCATGCATTTTCTCTACCATCCTACCTGTCATCTGAACCCGTTTTCAAATCCTGAACCCTCCGCTATGCTCTGTGCTGCAACTCTATGCCTGCAATCTCTCTCATGTCTGCCTCCATCATCATATGTACAAGACTGTGAAAATCCACTTTACGTTTCCAATCTAATTCCAGTTCCGCTTTTGCAGAATCTCCCCAAAGCAGCCCAACTTCCGCAGGTCTGTACAGACGCTTGTCTACGTCAACGAGCAGCCTTCCATTTGCCCTGTCATAGCCTTTTTCCTCTATGCCTGTTCCTCTCCATTCTATCTGAATCCCTGCTTCCTGGAACGCTGCTTCTACAAATTCGCGTACGGTATGTGTTTCATTCGTTGCAAGCACATAATCAGACGGTTTTTCCTGATGCAGAATTCTCCACATTCCTTCAACATAATCGCCTGCAAATCCCCAGTCACGTCTTGCATCCATATTTCCCAAAGATAATTTTTCCTGTTTTCCTGCCATGATATTAGCAATGGCCATTGTTATTTTTCTTGTAACAAAGTTTTTTCCTCTTCTTGGCGACTCATGATTAAACAAAATACCATTACATGCAAACATTCCGTAAGATTCTCTATAATTTACCGTAATCCAATAAGAATATAACTTTGCTACACCATAAGGACTCTTCGGATAAAATGGCGTTTTTTCGTTCTGCGGAGCTGTTTCGGGAATTCCTCCAAACAATTCCGATGTAGAAGCCTGATAATATTTACATTTCGGATTACTTTTACGAAGCGCTTCTAATATTCTAATCGTCCCCACTCCGGTTGCATCTGCCGTATATTCCGGGACTTCAAAAGAAATCCCCACATGTGACTGTGCTGCGAGATTATAAACTTCCATTGGTTTAATCTCTGCTATCATCCTCTCGATGCTTCCTGAATCTGTCACGTCCCCGTAATGAATGATAAAACGCTTTTCCAATGCAGGATCATTTAACAAATGATTGATTCGATCTGTACAAGGCGTACTTTGCCTTCTTATCATTCCATGCACTTCATATCCCTTTTCTAACAACAGTTCAGCCAGATAAGAACCATCCTGACCGGTGACGCCTGTAATCAAAGCTGTTTCCATTTATACAATCTCCTTTATTTACTTATTTTCCCCCTGTGCCACTCATCTGCTCCTCACTAAAACTTCATTCTAATCTCCGGAATTTGCAGAACTTCTTTTAAAAGGCTGTTATCAAGCAGCGTGCAGCCGGCTCTGGCTTCTGTAAAAATTCCATGATTCTGTTCCCACTTTACCGGCTTTACCAGATTTTGGTTCATATGAAACTTCTTTATAATTTTTTTTGCAATTTCATATTTTGACAATACTTCATCTCCACTGACATTCAATATTTGCGGCATGTCTTTTGTATAGCTTTCACATAAACGAACAAGCAGTTCTGATGCTGTATCAAAATCCAACGCACTTTTATAGACATCCTCAAACATTTCAATTTCTATCCCGTTTTTTACCGTATCTACAATCACATCGTAAAAATGCTTTCTATTTGGAAGCAAACTCGGTCCGATCACAAATGGAAACCTGACTACGTTATACCCATATCCCACTATAACAGCTTCTGCTGTTTTCTTTTGAATGCCATACAAGTTTACCGGGTGCAATTCATCTTTCTCAGTAAATTTATATTCCATGTTCCCTTCTCCATACACCATCTCCGTTGATACATAAAAAAGGCAGTCTATATTTTCTGTTTTGTTAATAAACTGTGACAATGCTGTAATATTTGTATTCCACGCAGCTTTTGCATTTTTTTTTACTTCATCCGGGTGATGGCATGCCGCCAGGTAAATCACTTTGATTGCAGACATCTTAGCCAGCCTGCCGTTTAGGCTGTCTATATCTGGCTCGCAAGTAATATCACATTTCATGCACTGTACCCTTCCATGCTCAGCATTGTCCTTGATAGTTCTTCCTAAAGCCAATATTTTATCGTCTGTATGCTGCAAAATGTTTTTCACAACATAAGAACCAATATAACCATTTGCTCCTACTACGATATACATCAAATTCTCCTTATTCCGTATAAATATCTTTTTTTCCATCCGGCCTTTCAACCATTCCGCTATACATTGCTACCATCAGCGTATCTTCAAGAAAAAAGAATCTGTGCTTCAAATATGGTAAAATCATAAACATATCTCCCTCATGAAACTCTGTTTCTTCATGCTCATCCCCATGCTCCAGCGACAAAAGGAGTTTTCCTCGTATAATATAAAACGCTTCCTTATTTTCTTTATGGTAATGTCCTCCACGCTCGGTATTTTGTAAGGATTCGAGTACGTTAACCTGATGCCAGCCTTCATGCACTAGCTGCACCAGAGAACCGCTCTCATTCGAATGTCTGAAATCTGCTTCTAATCTCCTGACTAACATCGATCTGTTACCTTCCTTTCAATCTGTCCACAAGCTTTAATGCATTTTCCACGATCAGATCTGAATTGTAATGCTGCCACTCACCCCAACGTCCAAAACCAATCACATTTCTTTTGTCTGCATAATCAACGATATATTTGATTGCCTTTGGCTTGTCAATCGTACTTACCGGATATGCGTATTCATTTACATAATGCCAGCGCCCGTCACTTCTGTCAGAACGAACCAGATTGGTTTCTGTCCAATATCCTCTTGCACCTTTACAAAAAGTAGAACGATACATAATTCGATGAAATTCCAATTGGTCATCCGGGAAATATGCCCAGCTTGCATCCGTTTTGACCGTGTCCTTATAATATTTGACTACAACAGATGTATGTATCAGCTGTTTTAAACAATCTCTGAATGCCTCATCTACACCTTTCGCATGAAATGACGTCCAAGGAACCGTATTAATAATCACATCTGCTTGGTATCTTCCATTTACAAGCCTGCGCTCTAAATCCAGTTCCCTTACTTCTGCCCCATATTCCATATGATCTTTTATATTTTCAGCCATTCTAAGCCATAACTCACCATATCCATATTTCTTTGGATAATAAAACCGAGCATGTCCCGGCAGCTTTCCATACGATTTATGTTCCAGACAGCTCCTTAAAGTTTCACTAAATGAAACATTTGGCAGTTTGTCCAGCCAATAGGTTCCAAGTTTGTCCAAATCCATAGACCATATCTTTTGATTATATGGCAGCATATAATCGTCTGTAATCTTTCTGCCTAATTTCCATGGAATCCATTCACTGAATTTTTCCGGCTTTGGCACATCATTATTACAGCCTGCCTGCGCGATCGACATCAAATGCTTTATCTGTTCTTCTATTGGCAGTTCCCATATATTTGCTTCAAACGGATAATCTAAAATGATATCCCCCATCTGGATTTTCGATATTCTGTCATACGTATTCCACTCCTCTTCCGGCATAAATTGAAACAAATATGTATTTACCTGTGGATTTCGGACATCTAAAATATGTCCACCGCCTATGTCAAGCGGACTCCCATCCACTTCCATGCTCCTGCATAATCCACCGGCCTCAGATTGTTTTTCCAGGACAAGAAAAGAAGTCTCACCCAATTCTTTTAACCTGTTCGCAACCGTAAGCCCCGCAGGGCCAGCTCCTAATATCAGATATCTCATTGTTCTTCTCCCAACCTTATTTTTTCTGTCAACTATTCTTTCAACAGCAGCGATTTCCTGCAAAATCGAATATGCCATGCTGTCTTAAAGTATTTAAAATTTGCAAGAAATCCATTCTGAGATTCTCCTTCAGAACGCGCTTCCCAATTTGCCGGAATTTCTAAAAATCTGACCCCCAGACGCAGCGGTTTTAATGAGGTCTCCAAAAAAAACGGATGTCTGAGTTCTTCCCAATTTATTTTCTTGACTAATGCCGCAGGAAAAATCCGAAATGCGTACGTCATATCTGATAAACTGGTAAAAAAACATATGTTTAATAATTTTTGAAAAATCCAGTTACATATCTTTTTCAATTTGTTGTATCCTCTAAACTGACATTTTTTCATCCATCGTGACGCAGTAATCACAGCCTCCGGATCTTTCTTTGCCATTTTAATAAATTTGCATACCAATCCGGGATCCGTCTCCAAATCCGTTGACATTAATACAACATGTGAACCTTTCGCCAATGCAAATCCTTCCCTGCATGCACCTCCAACGTAAGGAAGTTTCTGATAATAGATCCATACTTTCTGGGGATATTTTTGACACAACGTATTTGCTGTTTCAACACACTGCTGCGTAGATTTTTTGGACAGTAAAATAATCAGTTCTGCTATATCTTTGTATTTACATGTCTGAAAAATAATTTCAACTGTCTTTTTCAGCGAATATGTTTCATTGATCGCCGGCAATAAAATTGTTGCATTTTTAAATTCCATAATGCCTTCCGTTTCTCCTTTGCCATTTCCATATTACTCATCCGAATCCACTTGAATAATCTCAAAAGAATCCACCCTTATCACAGTTCCTGCATAATCATAGACTCTATATTCCAATCCCATGCTGTCTTCTAAAATTTCAATGTCGACAACCGCCCTTTTCTCATCTCTTTCTAATGGAACCGTTGCCAGCGTACGTTTTCCGGAATCCAACGTAATCACAAAATCAGCAGTATTTTCAGAATTCTTTAATATTTCATAATTTATAATAAATTGATAGTGACCTGTCAAAACTTTTACATTTGGCCCCCGCACAACTATTCCTTCTGCCGTTTCCTCACTTAAAAAACTTCCACTGCTCTCTTCAATGATGCCTCCAGAAACTGAAATGCCTCTGCTTGTAGGATAATCCATACTATATTTCCCACTGATTCCTGATTCCAGATCAAATCTGTTTGTCTCTGCTGCAAATATCAGATATTTGTCTATTTTTTCCTGTAAAACATACTGATTTCTGATATACTCTGGCAGCAATGCAAAATACTGCTCGGTTGTAATCAATGCATTCTTTCCCTGGACGAGAGCCACATCACTATAATAAGTATAATCTCCCCAATATGTCGTACTGTTAAAGGAGTTCTCACTTATAAATTTATAAATCCTGGATTCGTCCACCACCCGCAAGTTCCTGCTGTCAATTCCTAACTCGCTCCCGCACACATATACAACAGGTACATCTAATTCTTTCGTTTTCTCTGAGATAGATGCCAGTGTATGATAATTATTTTTTGTATTCAGAAACGTATGGTCACCCGATATGTTTAACATCAGCAAAACAACAGTCAAAACCGCTATATTAAAATATTTAAAAATCCATCGGTCATCTAACGAGTCAATAAATCTTCCAACAGTTACCACAACCATCAAAAATATGGCTATCAAATATCTTGCTTCAAATATTGCATCTCCATATGTTGTATAAATAATGCAAAACATCAATAGATTAAATCCAATGATACAGATTATCATGCCGTCTCTATCTGACTTTTCTATATTTTTCAACCAATGTCTGACTGTATAAACAAGTCCAATCATACATACCAAAAAAACAATAAAACCTAATACATAAACGATCCCCTGTCTGTCCAGCACCGGCTGATTCGCATCATACGGAAAAGCCCCTGTCAATTGCATAAATCCCAGAAATATTGAACCAATGTTTTTCCAAAAAACAGATAAACCGGTCAAAATCATACTGCTATCCTTACTTTCGAATTTTAACAGGTGGACAGCAGCCATTTTTCCAATGAATATCAACAGCATACTTATGACAAGCAATATTACCCTTTTATTGCGTATTTCTTTCCATGAATTATAAATAAACACTCGCAGCAAATAATAAATGATAATAGGCGCCAGAACCGTAACCATCAAATACCAGCCGCTTGATATCCCTGAAACAAACAATAAAGCTTCTGTAACAAGAATGTACAAATAATTTATTTTTCCATCTTCCATATCAAACATCATTTTAATAACCATCAGCATAAGAAGCGCTTTTAATCCGTACCCACTGTTGGATGAAAGAATGGAAGAAAAATAACCAAGATCATTCGCATTATTAAACCCCGGCGATATATATGTACAAGCGATCATATTCAAGCACACCAGCTTTGCCAAATCAGAAATGCGCAATGCTTTTAATATGTTATAAAATACAAAGAAAATTCCGATATCGATCATAAAATTTACAATTCCATAAGAAACAAAAATATCTCCTGTCGCCCAATAAAGCAACGCTGCAAACGGAACTGCAGAATCAAAGTATAATGTTGTCTGATTTGCCCATTCTTTCACAAAAATTGTCTTCTGCTTCGCCATTTCCATAGCTTTTAAATACCAGCTGGATGCATCATAACCCATATGATACTGTAACTGCGTCAGATTAAATACCGCCAGCATCATAATCTGAGCCAAAAATACAACTAACAGCCCCGCCTTTAAATAAAAATATATATCACGTTTTTTCAACATCCTCTCTCCTTTGAGACCTGTTTCCCATATATTTCTCCAAACAGAGCAACAGTTTCTTTTTGATCTCTACATACTGGAATTTTTCCAACTGTTCTTTTCTGCTTTTTATATAAATATCCTGTCCGTCTTCCAAGCCGATCATCTGATGCATCACTTCAGCTACATAATCAGGTTCTTTACGATCTACTACCCATCCGGCATCTCCAAGCGTCTGCGGAACCGCAGCGCTGCGAAACGCAATAATTGGCACTCCAAAATACATTGCTTCCACCAACGGTACACAAAAACCTTCGTGTTCACTCATACAGACAAACAGATTTGCCGTTTTATAATAGGCCAGCACTGCCGCAAAAGATATATGGCCTGTAAATTCCACATCTTTTATTTTGTTTTTACGAATCAACCTGGTTAATGTCTCATAGTAACCGCCCTCATTATAATTTCCTACCAATAAAAGCCTGGACTTATCATTATATCTTTTTTTATATTCTGCATAAGATAATATGACATCTTCGATTTTTTTATTAGGCGCAACTCTTCCTACAAAAATAATATTTGTCCATCCATCCTGATATTTTTTTACAACCTCCTGATCCGGTTCCTGTTTATAATCTTCAAACGGAATCAAAATAGGCACAACATCTATGGGACATTGATATCCAAGATTGATTAAATCCATACGATTAAATTCTGACACTGTCATTCCATAATCTATATAATCCTTTAATTCCCGCACCTGCTTTAAACCTGTCAATGTACGCGCATAAGCTTTTTTATCAAATCGCTTAAAAAATTCAGGCGGAGTAATATTGTGGTATCTGAATATTTTTTTACAAGGAAGTTTTTTTATCATTTCAACTAATGGATCCTCAGAAGCCAAATGATAAATCACTACATCTTTTTCTGTTAAAACCGGCAGCGCACTCATATGAAGCGCCATATCAAAAGGAATCTTATGATGTATACTGGTCGCAAAAATGGCCGTAATATAACCCTCTTCTTCCAATGCCCTTTTTATCGCCATAACATCATTGCCGACGGCATCGCCAAAATTTAATGATGATACAATCTGGATCACTTTCGAACAATTACTTTTAAGCTTCTCATTTCTGCTGTTGATATAAATGATCCGTTCTTTCATACTTTGGTCTAACAATTCTGAATGCATCATAAGCAATTCGAACTCATGCGCTAATTCGTCGTATTTTTTTACAATTTTTTCCAAAGTGTCTGTTACTGCCTGATTATAAATATTTTGCTGCTCCCAATAAGGTTTTACCAGCCAAAAGACACTTTTTTTTATTGCCTTTTTTATTATTTTTTTTATTTTCGATGTTAGCGAACTACCAGACATCACAGAAGGATCATAGATATAATCGGTTTTCTTCAAAAAGTCTATCTTTTCCTGTAATATCCTCATCTCTTCTTTCTGTTTCTCTATCTTGTTATATAGTTCCATACCAGCTTCAATATCCATGATTTTTACTCCAACCCCAGATTTTTCATGATATCCCTGTTCTTTTTGTCAATTTCTGATTTATCCAGATATATAGAATTAATGCCTGTAAACGCGTATTCCTTATAGTCATGTTGCCTTAATATTTTTCCTGCTTTATCTTCTCGTTCATCAATAACCAAATACGGACGATAAGGAATATTTTCCAAAATAATAACTGTCGGACGGCATTTTTCAAAATTAAAAACCTCCAGTATCTGCTCTTCCATTCCTTCCAGATCAATTGATAAAAGATCCAGCTTGTCCGTAAAATAACGATTTATGATTTCATTTAATGTGACTGTCTGAACTTTATATTGCGCTTTTATTGTAATTTCCGGATTGATTTTCATTGCCGCTGCCGCCGACGCATAATTAACGGTACTGAGTCCATCGCCGGACATCACATAAAAATCAACTTCTGTTTCTTTCCCTGCAGCAATTGCCTGATTTAAAATAATATCTCTTGGACGTATACGCTTTAATTCTTCAACCAATTCGGGATTTGCTTCCACCAGTACGCCCGAGGCTCCGTTTTCATAATACGCATAGGTATTGCTCATCTCTTTTGCATGATTAGCTCCTAATTCCAAATACCTGATTCTTCTTAAATCGATTCCTAAAAAATTGAAAACATATGAAATAATTGCATCCTCGCCCGCCTGTGAATATGTTTTTTTATTATAGATATTTTTTTGAATATCTATATTCCCTGCAGGCATATCACATTCTATCTGATTTACCAGCCCTATATGATCTGTCATCCAAATCATTTTCTCTTTTACCCATTCCTGAAATTCCGAGTTAATGCTGCGGAACACTTCCTCATATTCTAAATTATTTCTCACCCATTCCTGAAATTCCGTATTGGCATTTTGATATGCTTCATGATCTTCAAGTCTTTTCCTCACCCATTCCTGAAATTCCGTATTGGCATTTTGATATGCTTCATGATCTTCAAGTCTTCTCCTCACCCATTCCTGGAATTTTGTATTGGCATTTTGATATGCTTCATGATCTTCAAACCGGCTTCTTGTCCATGCCTCTCGTTCATGTATATCATTAATCTGCTGTCTCATAACTGTCTGCTCTTGCACAAAGTTTTTCAGCACCCTGGCTCCTCCTTTCCGATCATCCGGCTTCTCCTGCAGTCAACCGTCACTATCCCATTCTGTGGATATTCTCAGCAAACCATCGTCTTTTTTTAAACGGGACACCTGAAATTTCTTTACATTTCTAATATCATCATAGATCTCAATACTGTCTTTTGCATGCAGCGCAACGTCCAGATAGTAAGCGCCATACAGCAATGGCAAACTTTTCATGCGTATCCTGATCTTTCCATATTCTTTCATTTCTATGAGTTCGTTTTTTTCTATATCTATGTTCGTTCCAAAACAATAAACCCCATCATCACGATATATCCCTATTCCGGCGTTACCTTTTATCCCCTGTACATTTGATTTGTAAGAAATCACAATAACCATTTCTTCTTCTGTTTGAAATCTATATTTTTCTTCGCCTTGCGCATCTAAAATTTCTACATTTACAAATTCTACTTTGTGATTTCCCATTCTGACAGCATTTTGCGAACAAAAATCCGGTAAACATTCCGTCATTTTCTTTGTAATGTCATCCGTTACAGTACAACTCTCTGCTTCCTTCGAGCAACTGTCGGATATGACAGAATCTTCCATTTGCTCCTTTTCCAGCCGGTCAATCCGATTGTTTTCCATAACCTTCAAATAATGGTCATGGACATATTTAGGAATTCCATCCTCATGTATTTTTCCATCTTCAATCCAAATACTTCTTTCACAAATCTGCTCGATCTGGCTGAGTGAATGTGACACAATCACAATTGTTGTTCCGTTATTTTTTATTTCCTTAAGCTTTTCAAAACACTTGTGCTGAAAATTGACATCGCCGACCGCAAGTATTTCATCAATAAGCAAAACATCTGCATCCACATTGATAGCTACCGAAAATGCCAGCCGCATATACATGCCGGATGAATACGTTCTCACAGGATTGTCAATAAATTCTTCTAATTCAGCAAACTGAATGATCGTTTTTATTCTCTTTTTTATTTCATTTTTTGTCAGGCCAAAAATGGCAGCATTAATATAGATATTTTCTCTGCCTGACATATCCGGATGAAATCCAGCGCCCAATTCTATCAGACTGGAAACCCTCCCATTGATTTTAATGCTCCCGGAATCCGGATAAATAATCTTTGTCAGTAATTTTAAAATTGTACTCTTTCCGCATCCATTATGACCAATGATTCCAACCGCTTCACCTCTTTTTACATAAAAACTGATTCCATTAATCACCGGCCTGTTTTCATAACGATTTCTGCTTCTGAACAGAACACGTTCTTTTAGCTGATTTCCTTTGTCGTAATATATTTTGAAGCTCTTCGTAATATTTTGCACTTCAATCATTGTTTTATTTTCCATTTTTCTCTCCCTGAGCTACAATTCTTCTGCAAATCCTTTTTGGAGACAGCGGAAAATGATATAACCCACAGCTACGCTTATAAACCCCATGATGATCGTCAACAGCAAGGTAGACATATTGGGGATTTGCCTGTAATACAAAATTTGCCGATACGCTTCGATCACTGGCGTCATTGGATTTAAGTTCCATACGAATAGCAGCCTGGCAGGCACCATATCTGAAGAATACATAACCGGAGTAAGATACTGCCACGCCATGGTAATAATGCCAAGTATATAAGACAGATCTCTAAAATAAATCGTTAAAGAAGATACCAGCAGCGCAAAGCCAATGGAAAGAATATATTCTACCATCATTACAGCCGGAAGATACAGCAATGCAAAATAATTAAAGCCAAACCCGGTTACAAACAAAACGCCAAACACTACAAGAAAACATAACAGCATATTAATAAACGCACCTGTAACAAACGAGATTGGCAAAACCTCTCTGGGAAAATATATTTTTTTCACCATATCCCCAGCGCTTAAAATACTTGTGCTTCCTCCTGTCACAGATGTGCTGAAAAAAATCCACGGAATCAATGCTACAAATAAAAAAATATAATATTTTTCTATACTTGCTTTCATGATTACTGAAAAAACCATTGTATAAACGCAAAGCTGCAAAAGCGGGTTAATAAACGTCCATGCAAATCCCAGAACGGAACCTTTATATCTTCCCCGCAGCTCTTTATGAACAAGACTAAATATCATCTGTCTATATGCGTATAACTCTTTGATATGATCCATAAATTTCTTATCCCTCTCTAATCCGCCTATTACTGCCCTGTTCATATATTTTCTTTAATCTGCTTTTTATCTGTGCTGTAATACGTTTCATTCCCAGCGCCTCATCTACATACTGTTTTGCCCTCTCAGCCATCTGGAGATAAAACTCCTTGTCCTGATACAATTTCTGCATATATCCTGCTGCCTGATGTATGTCAGCGTCAGCCCAATAATTACCCTTTTGAAACGGACCAATATCTTCTTCTATGGGTATCAGCTTATAATCCAGCATACACGCCACATCAGAATTCATAAATTCTGTATTTGCAGACCAATTCGTAGCAATGCATGGCACATGATTCAGCATTGCTTCTGCCAGAACCAGGCCAAATCCTTCTGCCCGATGCATAGATACACATACGTTTGCGGCAGCAATCAGACTATTAACCTCAATTTTGGACAATACGTCCATGATAAAATATATATTTTTATATCCATCCAGATATTTCCTCAGCCCGGACATGTCTGCCTGATTTTTGCCATTCATTTTCACAATCAATCCAACCTTCTGATTTTCCTTCGAAAACGCTTCTTTAAAAGCCAGCAGCGCGCTCATAGGATTTTTACGTTCTATCATGCTGTTGCTGTCATACATTACAAGAAATAAAAACTGATCTTCCGGCAATCCAAAATATTTCCGGTCATATTTGGGATCTGCCGACGCTTCAACATGGTAAGGGATCGTAATGACTGGCTTATTTGTTCTTTTGCGAATAGCTCTGCTTACAAATTCAGACGGCGTCCATATTTCATCTAAAATATCAATACAACCCATCCAGTCTTTTGGAAACTCCTCTAATTCCCATAACCAAAATGCTATGTTGTAGCGATAATCCCATGTTTTCTTCCCCAAACGATAATAAGCAGCTGTAAATTCATTTGCATTAATATGAAACAGATTGATATTGTATTTTGGTTCTGAAATTAACATTCCTTCACAGCTGCTATCATTACTGTGAGCATCCTCAGACAGAACGTACTCATAGATGCCAAACGGAATCTTACTATATTTTAATTCCCACGCAATCAAACGGCAGCTCTGCCCTAACCCAAAATCACCTTTGCTATTTCCAATCAGATTCATCCCGTTTTCATAATGTTGTGGGTCAAAAGGCATTATTTTTTCTTTTTTTAGCCTATCCGTATTCCACTTCATATATCTGCGTTTTAACTTACGCAGTACAGCAATCGGAATTACTTTTATCATATATGGCTTCCATCGCTCCATAACATCCATGATGACCTTAAACGCATTCATATATTTTTCTCCGATAGATTTCCATTAGCATCTCCGCTGATTTTTGCCATGTATATTTTTGTGCCCTGCGCATCCCTAAAAGACCTAATTCTTTTCGATATGCTTCATTTTCCAGCAATTTTTTCATTGCTGTACATATTTCTTTCACACTCCTTGGATCCACTAAAATCCCCGCATCTTTTACTACTTCCGGCAGCGCTGTTACAGCAGATGCAATCACAGGCGTACCACACGCCATAGCTTCCAAGGGCGGCATACCAAACCCTTCATACAAGGATGGGAATACAAATGCCACAGCGCCGCACATCAGCAGCGGACTATCCTCCTGATCCACATATCCGGGAAACAAAATACGATTCCTCAGGTTCAATCTTTGAACCTTTTCATAAATATTTTTACACCTCCACCCTTTTGCACCGGCAAGCACCAGCTGTGGCACACATTTTTTTTCTTTCTGCAATTTCGCATAGGCAAGAATCAGCCTCTCAAGATTTTTACGTGGTTCAATTGTTCCAATATAAAGAAAATAATCTTTTTCAATCCCATACTTGTCCTTGACCATCTGTATTTGTTTTCCTGTATAATTTGTATGATAAACATGATGGTCAACAGCATTTGGCACTACCGTAATTTTCTCTCCCGGAATCTTTAAATATCTGGCAATCTCCTGTTTGCTAAATTCAGAAACAGTAATAATATGATCCGCATGACTGCAAGTTTTTTTTATACTCAATTCCAGCCACAAGCGTGTCTTTAATTTCACGGTATAAGGACAAGACTTATATGCCATATCATGTAAAATTACAATACGCCGCCCACTTACACCAGGTGGAATTGTAAAATTAAAAAACTGCGTAATGTCTGGTTTTGTCCGAAAAAAGAAACGGTACGGAACGGGCACAAACAGCCAGATTATTTTATATAACACATAAGAAAACCATTTACAGCATTCCAGGTTACATTTATTTTCTTGATATATCTTCAAGTTTTCCAACTGTTCAGGAGCGCTGCGATGTGAAAAATACTGTATCGTACATTCGTTCTCCTCATATTTCGCAAGTTCTAAGATCAAATTGTGAGCGCTCCATGCGATGCCTGCTTTCTTCCCTTTTAAAAACAGCTGGCCATCAAAAGCAATTTTCATTCTTTTCGCCATTCCTTTCCAAATGATCCATATATCCTGAAAGCTCTCTCAAAATTTTTCTCTTTTATCTTCCAAGACTTCCAAAACTTTCCTAAGCCTTCTCGTCATTACTTCTTGTGTATAATGTTTTTGAACAATCCTTAATGCGTTCATCCCATACTCTTTTCGCAATCCCGCATTTTGGGCAAGTTCATCCATTGCTGCCGTCAATTCACGTACGCTTCCCGGCTTGACTGTCTTTCCGGTCACCCCATCTATACTCACTTTGGGCACTCCACTTTTCAGCGCTGTATTAATCACAGGTTTTCCAAATGCCATTGCCTCCAGCTGCACGACAGCAAACGCTTCGGCTTCCGAAACAGATGGCAAAACCAGAAAATCGCATACTTCTAACTGCCTCATCTTCTCTTCTTCAGATACCATCCCGGTAAATTGAACATTTTCCAATTTTAAATTTGCCGCAAGATTTTTTAGTTCCTGTTCCAGAGGGCCGCCGCCAACCAATACCAGTCTGCATTTTGCATGCTTCATTTTTGCAAACGCTTTCAGCAGGATATCACATCCTTTATACCATACCAGCCTGCCTACAAATAAAATTCTAATCCTCCTTTTCTGTCTGCAGACTCCGTCTGAATCATCCTGTTCTTTTTGCCTGTAAAATCCATTCGCCAGCGCCTTTCCTCTCTCCAGACACTCTTCACTTACACAAAACGGAATCACGCTGCATTTCTTTTGAAAGCGTCTGAGTATCTTAGAATTTTTTATCATGCTCTTTGAGGATACAAAGACTTTATCAGCTTTTTCTAACGTATGTATCATAAACGGATAGTAAATCAGCATCAACTTTTCATACTTCTCAAATCCACAGTGCCACCATACGATCAGCCGTCCGGAATATGCCCTTAAAAAAATTGCCAAATCCACCATCGGATATGGGAAGTGATAAATCACAATATCAGAATTCTTGGTACGCTTTTTTACATCATATAAAAATTGCAGTGAAATTGGAGTCGAACATACTTCAAGCATCTGTCTGCATCTGCGTACAGGCACTCCCCGATAACTATCATCTGTTCCCTTCTTTTTTGCAGAATTCTGGCACACAATGATCTCCTGTTCACAATCCTGAAATGCATCTGCAATGCTCTCCATCACTTTTGCTATCCCGCCGCCATTATCCGGCCAATATATCTTAAAAAGCTGTGTGATCTTCATAATGTTCCTCCGCGCAGACTGCCTAAACTGTTCATCATCTGTGCCTGCGCTTAATTTCCTGTTTCTGATATGCTCTGCCTGAACTGTTACAATCTGCTGTTTCATCAGGAAAAGCTGTCTTTGCTTCTCATAATATCAGCCACCGACTTCATAATTCTGATATACATAGAATAACTTTCATCATCCGCTTCATCCGATCGGCCCCACATTCCCTGCATGGCTGTTTCTGAAGGCTGCGTTACGCCCCAGAGAAGCGCATCTGCATCCGTCTGCAGTTCCTTGCAAAGGTTTGCAAAAGTATCCATGCTCATTTTCCGTGTGCCGCGTTCAATATGTCCCATAAAGTTCAGGCTAATACCACATTTTTTTGCAAGCCTCTCCTGTGACCAGCCTTTTGCTTTCCTTACCTGTCTGATCCTGGTTCCCATCTTTGCATAATCCAATTCCTGCATGGCCTGACCTTCTTTCTTTTTAAACAATTAATATCAAGTTTGGCTATCGGATATCATGCATAACATTTTATAAGAAATTGTTATGCATGATGAGTTTCATTTCATAGCGTAACCCCGCTAAAATCAAGGCTTCTACGGTTTTATAACAAATTCAGTACGTAAAAAAATGGAAAATGTATTGTTTAGTATTTTTAATGATATAAAATGGCTTATTTTTTTAGATATTTTTGTTTGGTTTGCAATAAAATACAATAAATAAGAGTCAATATTTGTTTAATGTTTACAAAATTTTTGATTTCGGTTGCAAAATATGCGAAAAGCGAATAGAATACTTACAGGCTATATTAACGCCATAAAAAAGTACTAATAGAACAGTTTTTGCATAACAATTTCTTATAGATTGTTATATACATCATTAGAAAACGGTTACAACAGTTTTTTTGACAGTATATCATTTCTCAAAAAACTGTCTTTATATCCGATAATTAAAAATAAAATTGATTACTGTTATACCCGCGCTGCGCTGCTCACAGTAACCAAATCCGGCACATGAAAAAAAGTGTTGCACTTTCGTTTCATTTTGTGTATAATATGGCTAATTTATAAAGAAAGGGCACAGATGTGCAAGGTGAGAAAATGATTATTCGATAATTTGATTTGGATGCCGCAATGATAAACTACCTGGTATGATGTTAAATTTATATCCAGGTCTGTCTGCGTATACCGAATTAGATTATCATGCTTCATTACTCTCTTTGTATTTCTGCTTTTTGATTAAATACAGAGTTTTTTTGCGTGAGTCTGTTTTCGGATACGAGAACGGGCTTTTTCATTTGCAGAAAAATCCCGTAAGAAAAGGAGGCCCTATGCTGCAAATAAAAAATACAACCATTTTGCATAAAAAAGATTTAAGAACGCTTCTCGAAAATTTCAGTCTGGTGTTAAACGATGGTGATAAAGCTGTTATCATCGGAGAAGAAGGAAATGGAAAATCGACACTACTGCAATGGATTTATCATCCGCAGCTGATTGCAGATTATTGTGAAGTTACCGGAGAACGTATATTCATCAATCAAAAACCTGGATATCTGCCGCAAGAACTGCCATTCGCAGACCATGAGAAAAGTATTTATGACTATTTTACAGAAGAACCTATGTTTACGGAACATACCCCGAAGGAACTGAGCCGAATGGCTGGAATTTTTGGCTTTTCCGTCGATTTTTTTTATCGGGATCAGTGTATGAAAACACTGTCCGGAGGAGAAAAAGTAAAGACACAGCTGCTGCGGCTGCTTTTATCAGAACCGGATATCCTTCTGCTCGATGAGCCTTCCAACGATCTGGATCTGAAAACACTGGAATGGCTGGAATCTTTTATCTTGAACTGGAAAAAAATTGTGCTGTTTATTTCTCACGATGAAACCCTGATCGAGCATACCGCCAATGTAGTCATTCACATCGAACAAATCAGGCGCAAAACACAATGCCGTCATACGATCGCCCATATGTCCTATGAGTCCTACCGGCAAGAGCGTTTTCGCAAGTTTGAAAATCAGGCGCGTATGGCAGCCAATGACCGTCGGGATAAAAAGCTGCGAGAAGAAAAATATCAGCGAATTTTCCAAAGTGTAGAGCATGCGCAAGGAAGCATTACCCGGCAAAATCCTGCCAAAGGACGGCTTCTGAAAAAGAAAATGCACGCTGTAAAATCAATGGAACACCGTTTTGCCCGTGAGGATGAACATATGACAGAAATGCCGGAAGAAGAAAGCGCCATATTTTTTAAGCTGGGAGATAAAAACTCTAAAATCCCTGAAGGAAAAACTGTAATTGAGTACTCTTTAGAAAAACTGTATACTCCTGAACAGGAAACATTACTTGCAGAAGATATTCATATCGTTCTTCGCGGTTCGCAAAAGCTCTGCATCATTGGCACAAACGGCGTTGGAAAAACAACACTCCTTCACAAGATTGCAAAACAACTGCTCAGCCGAACCGATATTCGTGCAGAATATATGCCACAAAACTATGAAGAGCTGCTGAATGCTGACATGACTCCCGTAGAATTTCTGGATGTAACCGGTGAGAAAGAAATCCGTACAAAAATCCGTACGTATCTCGGTGCACTAAAATATACCGCTGAGGAAATGGATCATTCCATCAGCCAGCTGTCCGGCGGCCAGAAAGCTAAACTTTTTCTTTTAAAAATGAGTCTTTCCGGTGCAGACGTTTTAATACTGGATGAACCAACCCGCAATTTTTCTCCGCTGTCGGGGCCTGTCATTCGACAGATTTTAAAAGAATTTCCGGGTGCAATCATCAGCATCTCCCATGACAGAAAATATATTACAGAAGTTTGTGATAAGGTATGCACGCTGACCAGACACGGACTGGAATATGTCTGAAAATAAAAGTGCACTCAAGTTTCGGCATTGAATATTCAGAACCTGAATTATAAAACCGAATACTGATGAAACCGCAAATTTCAAGGTGTAAAGCCCTCTTAAATGAACAGGGGTTTACACCTTTACATTTCATACAAATCAGAAAAAATTTTTAAACTCATCGCTTGTCAGTATCACGTCTTTTAGGATATAACGCTGATCTTCATAACCGAGCTTTAAAAGCAATCCATAATTGGACCATTTATCAAACAAATGAACGCTGCATACCAGCTGCGCATCCTGACCATCTTGCATCACAAATGCATCCCAGACCGTACTCACTACACTTGTGCGTTTAAAATGGTCCCTGTAAAAGCACGTCTTCCACAATTCCTGACTAATTGGAACATCCACGCTATATGCAATATCGTCAAGTGAAACCGTAATCAGCTGTTTCCGTTTCTTTTTATAGCGCACTGTTAAACCCTGTGTATAGCCTTGCCCGCTTCTCTCAAATGGCAGCTGCGCCTCTACATAAGCATCTCCCTTTTTTTCATAAACAACGAGATCTCCAAACGCTCTCATATCCGAGCTCGTATCATACCGTAAAGTAAAAATAATTTCATTTTTGCCATCACCATTTATATCAGCCGCCTGAACAGACGGAGTTCCAATCGCAGACGCCTCATCACTGACATCTATGACCATCTGATTTCCAAATACTATTTTGTAATGGCAGTATTCCGTGTTTTTGCGATAGGTACGAAATACTCTGTCTATACACCCATCTCCATCATAATCCTGATTTTCAAATTGCCGATATCCGGTCCATTGCACGCACTCATCCATATAACCGGTATACTCCGAATATGCTGACGGTGTTGTGGATGGTCTTGTTTGGAAATTGCTTTTTGCATTGCTGACAATGATATCCTGCGTCAGCATCATAAATGCCGTCATACATAAAACCACTGCTGCCCGACTGACTCCGGCCATCTGTTTACAATCTCGAAATGCACTCCTTGCCTTCATCCTAATTTTATTCATAATTCCTTAACCTCCTCATACCGCAGATATTACCATAAAATATTTCATAATCTCTTTTTCAAAAGCCGATCAGTTCCATTTCAGCCTCCATCTTTACAAATCCATACCTCTCATACAATGGCCTGCCCATATCTGTCGCTTCCAGCGAAATGGATAAGACGCCCTGCTTCTTTGCCTCCCCCACTAACAGATCCAATGTATGAAAAGCAATTCCCTGTCTGCGGTATTCAGGAGATGTATACATATTCATAATATAGGCTTTTTTACCGCTTGCATTATGATAGGTTGGCATGACCTGATAAAAACTCAGGCCGCCCGCACCAATCCATCGGTCGCCGTCATATACCAGATAAGCAATATGCTCTCCCGTTTCCAACGCACGTTTATAATACGCATAAGATTCTTTTTCCACTGCTGACATATCGGCATCATCGGACAGCTTATTTGCCGCCCGCAGAACAGTCGTCCTTGTTTGCACCAATTCGTCTATATCACATACCTTGGCTCTATAGTAATCAAAAATACTGTCCGGCAAACAATGTGCATACATATCCAGTGCATCTTTGTTCCTTTCCAAAACTTTCATCAGTTTATCAGACGGCTTTGCATAAACAACTCCATCGTCTGCTTCCCCGATATCCTTACGAACCGAAAAAGCTAATTTTTCCTGCTCCAGATCAAACTGTGCATCCACACCTTCCTTATTCCCTCTTGCATCCAACCGTATCCAGCAATCCATAGATTTTATATACACAGCATTGAGTGCATGAATGCAAAATCCTGTTTCAGGCACATCTCCTAACGTAAGACGCTGATAGCATATGCCAGCCGGTATCCCGCAGGCACGCAGCAACGCAGCAAACAGATTCGCTTTTGCCCAGCAAATCCCTACCCCCTGTTCCAACACCTCTGTAGCAGACCTGGTTATCCTCCTGTCCTGCACATCCCATGAATGTCGGATATCATCGCGTACAAACTCATAAATTGTTCTTATCAAGGAAATCTCATCTGCATTCTTACTCTTAAATTCCTCTGATTTTGCTAAAATACAGTCATCTTTCCAGTTTATGTATTTTGATGCCGCCAAATAGTCATCAAAACTATCTCTGATTATCAACTTCACTGACAGTTCTCCTTCCCATGAACAGTTCCTAAGCAACAATTTCATAAGCTGTGTATGCATGACTAAAATGATATCCCAATTTCTTAGCTAATTCTACAGACCACATATTCTGCGCATCCCAGCTCGGATACAATCCTCTTTCTAAACATTCTAAAATAAGCCTTGCCCCACACACGTATGCCAGCCCTTTCCTTCTATGGTCTTTTCTTGTGTCAATTTCAATCTCAATCCCTTCTTTGTATCTGCTATAGGAAGAAGCTCCTGCTATCAGTTCTCCATCTTTTAAAACAACTGCTCCCAACCCCAGATTTTTATAATTCTGATAATCTTGAAACTGCGATACAAGATCATTCGCCCATCTATGATCCCGGCATAAACTATATTCATGTTCTCCTATTAATTTCAATTCATATCCTTCAGGCAACTCCATAATAGCCTTCTCGAGTTTAGAAATATCAAAGACTCCTTTTTCTTTTTTCATTGCATATCTTGATACTTTTTTCGCTTTATCTCCGTAACATTTTTCAATCAGCTTTGCCCACTCGGCATTTTGAGGCATCATAATGACAAAATCCTGTTTACAGATTTCCCGACAGCATTTCATAAATTCTTTACTCGGTTTCCCTGCAACAAAAGCAAAGTCTCCTAGCATTGCCACCGCTGCATCATTCGAAGCATTTGTATATACATTTCCCATCACACCCTGTAAACAGGACCATATGATTGTCTCATCCCAGTTCTGAAACAACTCTTCTATTTGCAATTTCATTCACCTCAGTCCTTTTTCCATAATTTCATAAACCAGCCTGACATCATGACTATTTGCAATTTCATTCACTTCAGTCTTTTTTCCATAATTTCATAAACCAGCTTGACATCATGATCCAATTCATAAATTCCATGTCCTACCGTTTGATAGCCTCTACGCTCATATAAGAATACAGCCGGAAGTGAAGCCTCCAGAACAGCTACCTGATATTTTTTTATAATTTCCGCTTCTAAACAATTCATTATCTGCGTTCCACAGCCCTGGTTCTGATAATGAGGCAGGACATACAGACCTGTAATATGATTGCAGTCATAGCATCCGGTTCCAACAATACTGTCACCGTCTGTCAATACTCCCATATTTCCGGATGCAATACCATCCAAAATATGAGCTTTGCTATGATGCCTGCAAAAGAATTGTACCACTTCTTTTGGATAATACTTTGGATATATTGTTTCAATTGTAGTATGTAAAACATTGTAAATTGCATCTTCCATGCCTGGATGTGCTGTCATATATTCCATAAATCCCTCCTAAAACACAGCATTCTCATTTCTTTTCCGCTGTTCTTATTCTTTCATTATACAAAAAAATATCCTCTTTTTCAATTCTTCTGAAATAAATAAACAACGCTCAGCCAATTCCCGAAAACTTACTGTTTTTTCTTGCACCTCCTACAACATCGGTAACCGGCTTATTGCCGCTTTATGATTTTTGTATTATACTTTCTTAAAATACCAAAGTAAAGGAAATAAATTTATTTTTATGAAAAAAATAAACATTTTCTGTCACACAGACAAGGAAACATTGTCTAATGAAACAGGAGGTAAAATTCTATGACTAAAAAAACAAACGAAGAATTACAAGCTTTAGTTACGAAAGCGACTGCAGGCGATAAACAAGCTCTCGAAACGCTTGTTGCCAGCGTGCAGAACATCGTATTCAATTTATCGCTGCGTATGCTTGGTACATTTGCTGATGCAGAGGACGCCACACAGGATATTTTATTGAAAATGATTACACATCTGTCTTCTTTCAGAGGTGACAGCGCATTTACAACATGGGTATTCAGCATAGCAACCAATCATTTAAAAAATTACAAAAAGCATATGTTTGCCCGCTATGCACCTGATTTTGAATATTATGGAGATGATATAGAAAACGGGAACATACAGGATGTGCCGGATTTAACTCAGAATGTAGAAAAAGATCTGTTAGCAGAAGAATTGAAAATGTCTTGCACCAATGTGATGCTGCAGTGCCTTGATGTCGAGAGCAGATGTATTTTCATATTAGGTACAATGTTTCGGATTGACAGCCGTATTGCCGGGGATATTTTAGATATGACGCCAGAAGCATATCGGCAGCGTCTTTCCAGAATACGTAAAAAAATGGCAGATTTTCTTAGCCGGTATTGCGGAGAATACGGCAGCGGCAAATGTAAATGTAAAAACAGAGTAGATTATGCCATCCAAAACCATCGAATAGATCCACAGCAGCTTTATTATGTGACAGCTACAGAAATCCCCATGCAGACAATGATAGATGTTAAAAACGCTATGGAAGATATCGACGATTTATCACAGGACTTCTCGTTTTGCAAACCCTACCAATCTCCCGAACGCACGAAACATCTGATCCAGAAATTTTTAGATTCCACACAGTTTTCCATTATCCAGAAATCATAAAGGAGATCACAGATTATGAATACATCATTTATTATGGAATACTTATCCGCATTGAGTCAGAACAATAACCGTGAATGGTACCATGCGAATAAAGACGACTATAAAAAAGCAAATGCTGAATTTGAATCATTATTACAGACACTAATGCTGGAAATCGGAAAATTTGACAGCAGCATTTTACATAACAATCCAAAAGATCTGACATTTAAAATTGTAAGAGATACCCGCTTTAGCCATGACAAATCTCCTTACAATCCTGCGTTCCGCGCCCATATTTCCTCTAAAGGCAAACTGCCTGTTCCGGTTGGCTATTATCTAATGATAAAGCCAGGCAACCAGTCCTTTTTAGGCGGTGGCTTATTTGCAGATATGTTTAAAGACGCAACAACCATGATACGGGATTATATTGTTCGAAATGGAGAAGAATGGGAAAACATAATCCATGAACCAGAGTTTGAAAAATATTTCACCGTACAGGGAACGGCATTAAAAAATGTTCCTGCAGGATATGAAAAAGAACATCCGCAGGCAGAATATTTAAAATTTAAAAGCTGGTATCTGGAATATCCAATCAAAGATGAAGAACTGAACCATACAGAAACATTTTCTGCAAAAGCAGCAGAACTGTTTCGAATTATGAAACCTTTTAACGACTTTCTGAACAAAGCGCTTGCAGACTTTCAGATGCCGGCAAGGTAACAAAACATTCAGCTTGAAGCAAATATACAACAAGGAAACTAACCCTGACTCCCGCTTACAAATATAAATTCTACAATGACTGGCGTGGCATTGGCAATGAAAAGAGCGACTGCCATCGTTTTTGGAACCGCTTGAATACCGTTTCCATTTTTTCATTGCCTGTATAGTGCCTTTCCACGATATTTTTGTGGGTGGGCGCTGTCGGGTGGCTCTATGCTGTGTGTTGCTGTCATTGCTCATAAAACTGCTCCTTTACAATAAAATAGAGCGCATAGATTTTTTTCTATACGCTCTGACGCTGTATTATTTATTCTGTTGTGATTGTGGTAATGTTATTTAGGCAAATAGGAATTATGAAACTACCTAACAAATAGATGCTACACAGATAAACAAATAGATTTCCAATATACGAATAAAGAGTAAAGCGTCCTTTCATTGTAACCTGTGCAGATAATGTCTTTGTATCAGACTGAAAGTAATCGGTCTGTGCCAGCACACTGCCTTTACAATCTGAAACAATCGACATTCCCTTATTTGTATGTCTCATTATATTACTTCCATTTTCAATCCCTCGCACAATCGCCACCTTTGAAGCTAATAATGTCATTTCTTTCCAATCGGAAGCCGGAACAATCAGTATATCTGCATTATCTTTGCCTGCCTGCTGTATTTTTGACAAAAATGCCATATCAGAACATATGAATGGTGCAATTCGCCCATATTCTGTATCAAAACTTTTTAACATTCCATCTCCTTTTTGGCACAGTTCTCCGATGGAACGTCCATACTTAAAATATTCTGAAATAAGTTCTCCTTGTGGATTGAATGCTACTGTTTTATTTTCCTTTAAGTCCACATAAGGCGTTTTCACGAGTAACGAAACAATCAAATAAATTTCTTCCTGTTTTGCCATATCCGACGCTCGTTGCAGCAGTATATCTTCATCTTGTTTTAAAACCGCTCCATTCAGTTCCGACCAAAAAACAATCTTTGCTCCTGCTTGTGCTTCCAACTCCGTTTTCAGGAAAAGTTCATCCGCTACGGATGATAGTTTACTCCTTGTATTTGTAAGATTTTTATCAGTAAATGTATTGGTATAAAAAGCAGAATATACATCTTTATCATCATTTAACAGCTCCGAAATCGGAACGGTTACACCGGCAATCCTAACACTCTTGTCTGAATTTCCTATAAAATGAAACATAACAATGCCATAAGCAAACACCAATCCAATTACAGAACCATATACGATAATGTATTTTCTGATATATTCTTTTTTGCTTTTATTGTTCCAAATCCATATAACCATTGCCGCTGTCCAATACATGAAAAAAGTAATTCCGTAAATTCCTGTTACCGTTACTATTTGTAGCAGATATAGATTTTGGTATTGTGTATAAGCGTCAGACAGCCCTCCCAATATAGGATATATCAGATAGATAATATACTCTATTGACACCATGATACTTGCAAAAATAATAGTATCCTGAAACCTCATTTTTGATTTTGACCAGTAAATATATGGTAAAACTTTCAGAAAAGATAACAAAACTGCTACCATTATACATATCTTTATATCCATTCCAATGGCTCTCCCAAACTGGACAACAAATCCAATGGCATATATAGAACTAATTATAAGATATACTTTACGTGTATGATTGAGATAAACCATATACAGAAACAAAATTGGATAAATCCACGCAAAAATCGGAACACACCATTCTCCGTTGGACATTACATAAATTAGAAAACTTAATATTATAAAAACTGCAAAGTATTTATTTTTAAGTAAATTTTTCATATTTACAATATTCTCCTAAACACTTATTTTTCGATTTATTTGCTTCCTGATAAATCCCGATTTGTACTGCTAATAGAATACCACAATCACACTCATATTTCTATCAAATTAATCTTAACGCCCTTATCATAGCGGTAACAATCGGGGCACCAATATCAATTATCCAGATCCAGATTAAATCCTATGATATTATTCGTTTTCCGATTAGCAAAAATCTCTCCGTAACCAGTTGTAAGATTATACAGAACACTCCATTGTAGTTTGTCTATATTTCCATTAAAAATACCGACATCAGCCAATAATTGAACTGCCTGACCTGCCTCAAGCATACCGTTATTCGCTTCTATCGCATTTTGCACTTTATCATAGCGTTCAAATTCAGTAAATCCTTCTCCAATATTCAATCCGTCATAGGCAATAAAATTAGAAGCAATTTGATATTCGTCCTCCGCTTCAACAACACAAAGCTCTTGATTTACATATTCCACAATGACAGAATGCCCACTTGCATCAGCAATTAAATAATGGCACTCGATACCTCCAGAAAAATATATATTATATTGTTTTAACAATTCAATGGCTTCTTCCACTGTAGCCGCTTTATCAAGTACAAGCCGGATTGCTGTGGTTGTATTTAATGTTATTTTGTCGGGATTATATGGGACATCCGCTTCTGGCACTGCAAGCAGAGCAATCGCAAGCCCTTTCTCATTCATTCCGTCAAAGGGAAGAAATGGTGCGGCTAACGTCAGGAAATCATCAAAAAGTGAACCGCTTGGTAAATTGTCCTCGGAATATCCTGCAAAAGAAAGATTGACGGTGGAAACCGAAGCATATCCATGATTAGGTGCAGTGTAAAGTTGTAAAGACGGGGCATATAAATAATCAAAATTTCTTCCAAACAAAATATCGCCATTCTCATTTTTTACGACAAAAGCTGTGCAACCGTCTCCTGTAACACCCAAATTTATTGGCAGTCCTTTCAACAACCTTTTTGTTACAAATGCTTCAATGTCCGCATCATTTTCAGCGCCAATTTCCAGAAAGTCATCAAATCCATAATCGCCATAATAGGTCATTTGATACATTCCGTAATCATCAACCTTTTTCAATGACATAAGAGAGCGCAATTCATTTCTAAATAATACAAGCGCTACGATTATAATAATCACCAAAGCTATTCCTATACCTACTATAACCCGAAGGACAATTTTCTTCTTTTTTTGTTTCATATTTACCTCACTCCATAATTTCAATTTGTTTAATTATCCAACGCTGTTATTTTACCATAAGCACATACACAATTCCATTAAATCAAGTTTCCGCATGACTGCCTTATCCCCCTCTTCTTTGTTATCTAAATACCCGCAATTATTGCGGAATCAGCTCTGTTTCTTCTAATACTCCTGTTTTCTCAAATAAACGAGCCGTATCAATGATCGGAATCAGATTATGATCTGATACAATTACGTTCTTCATATACCGTTGACTTGCGTCAATAAAGATTGTCGGAATATCATAAATATTCTCAGACGATACATTAACAACACAATCCACACTTTCCGCAGAAAACGCCAGAATTTTTTCATCAATCGTAAGTATAATGACCATTTTCCTCATAGGAACCGGTTCTATATTAAATAATTTATATATGTCAAATACTGATACACACCCATAGCGGCACTTCATGATCCCACATATATAAACAGATTGCTTCTCAGGAACATTTGTTATCTCCGTGTTTGGAACTATTTCTTTCACGTCATTTATTTTTATTCCATAATGCTCCCTGCCAATTTTAATAATCATAAATCGTTCTTCTCGTTCCAAAATAGTAATGCCTCCTTACAAAACACTGATTTTACCGCATCCATTTCCTCCTCCCTGTTATCATTCAAAACACAAATTTACCAAATCTGTAAAATCTGTCTGATCTGTTCTCATAATAACAACGCTATGTGGATTGATATACATGATAGACTGTTGTTTCGGCTTCCTGTTCGTCCATTTTTCAATCCGTATCAGCCATTTAGGACGCATTTTCGCTTATCTTCTCCATCTTCTTAACTTCTTTAAAGCAAAGGATCATACAAAGGATAAACGCCAAGGCATCTGCGGTCGGCCCTGCCATCAGGATACCTGTCAGCCCCCAAATCCTCGATAAGATCAGCATTGCAGGGATATAAAACAGCAACTGCTTTGAAAGGGAAGCGACCGCAGCTTTGACAGGCTGGCCGATTGCCTGAAAAAGTACGCCCGCACACATCTGCACTCCATTTAAAAATGTCAGCAGAAGATAAATTCGGAAGCACTGTACAGCAAATTCTTCATACAGACTGGATTCTGTACCAAAAATCCGAATAAGCTGCAGCGGGAAACACTGGAAGATTACCCATGATACAAATGCTATAATGGTGCAGACGACGGAACTAAGCAAAAATGTCTTTTTCACCCTGTCATATTTCTGTGCGCCATAATTAAAACCTATGATTGGCTGGCTGCCGCTTGCTACCCCGATACCTACGGAAAACGCAATCATACTTACCTTCATACACAGGCCGAACGTAGTCAGTGGAATGTCCGGGCCATAGGCGGAAAGCGCACCATATTTAGTCAGCAGGTTGTTGGATACAAAAGCCACTACCGTTGATGTCAGGTTATTAAAACAACTTGCAAATCCAAGACCGGCCATCTTGCAGGCGACAGACCAGTTCATAACCAGAGAAGCCCTTCCAAACTGGATCGTTTTAAATTTAAACAGATAAGCAACATTACAAAGCAGGCCCACAAGTTGCGAAAGTACCGTAGCTGCAGCAGCGCCCTCAACTCCCCAATGGAATACAAAAATAAAAATCGGGTCAAGGATTGTATTGAGGATCGCACCAATCATCATAGCGAACATGGCATAACGGGGGCTTCCATCAGTACGGATTGCGGAATTGATAACCGTTGCCACAATTGCAAAAGGAAAGCCAATTACGATAATACGCCCATATCCGACCGCATACGGCAGCAAATTGTCCGTAGCGCCAAAGATACGGCACAGGGGACTTAAGAAAATAAAGGCGAACACCGCATAAAGTACACTGATAATGCTGGAAGCTATCACAGCAGTCCCCACGCCCTTTGCCGCCTTATCCGCATTTCCCTGCCCTAAATTCAGACTGAAAAATGCCGCAAGGCCATCGCCAAATAAGGTGGCGACAGCGATTGCTATCGTGGCAATCGGAGCGATAATATTTGTCGCACCATTTCCAAGAAAGCCTACGCCCTGACCAATAAAAATCTGGTCTACCATGTTGTAGAGTGAATTGATGATAAGAGAAATAATGCTTGGTATCGCATAGCTCGCAAGCAGTCTGCCAATCCGCTCATAGCCAAGTGGATTCTCTGTTGTCTGTGTAATGTTCATAATAAATGCTCCTCCTTTAATTAGAATTCTAAATATAAGAATAAAAAATTAGATTCCGATTATTACCGGTACATTTCTTGCAATTGGAAATCTCATTGGAGCCCTCCTTTCTCTTTATTTAGAATTCTAAATATATGGTCGAAAGAATACCTACCTCGTATTCTCCGTCATTTGCATAATGACTTTTTCAAAAATTTTTAAATCATCCTCGGAAATCCCAACAAAAATACTGTGCATATAATCCCCAATGCGTTTGGTTATATCATCCTGTATCGCAAGCGTCTGTTCAGTCAGAACAAGTTTTTTATACCGTCCGTCACTCGCCAGACTCTCCCGCCGCAAATACCCATTACGCTCCAGATTGCTGATAAGGCTTGTGATAGAGGAGCCTTTGATCTCCAAAAATTCCTCTAAGTCCTTCGGAAAAATATCTCTCTTTTTCGATTCAACAATAATATAATGTAAAATGAGCGCTTGAACACTGGTGATTGGTGTATCCGTGAAAAAACTCGCAAAGTATCTCCGTATCCTCCGATTCAGCTTATCATATTTTTCCATCAGCTTTTGTTCGTCCATAATTAGTCCCTCATTATGTAATTAGAATTCTAAATAAACAAAGCTATGATACACCGCGCCGATTTAAAAGTCAATAGCTAAAATGTCGGTTCACAATTTTTTCAGATTTAACACCGACATGTCGTGTCTTCAATTATAAATTGAAATTCCAGTGCAATAAATCCTCTCGCCCCTCTTCTTTCAATCTCTCAATCACATATTTCAGCCACTCATCTGGTGTCGGCATTTCCCGGCACATGGAATCTTCCTCCATTGTGCCTGTTTCTTCAAATCAGGAGCATTCCAACCTCTCTCAATCCGTACCGAGATAATTATACAGTAAACCGTCCTCCCCCCCCCCTTGTAATCTTCCGTCTCCTGCGTGGTATCTGACCATCCCAGCGCCGGTCCCTCTCCCTGTCATTATATCAGCCTGTACATCCCACTGGTTCCCCTCCTCATGCAGTTTTATCCCGACAGCCCTTTTTATAAGCAGTCGAATCAAAATATTAACTAAATTTTATCAAACATTGTTTTATAATACTCTGTACGCTTATTTTTATATTTTCTTATAAGAACACAAATAAGATATAACAAAACTGACAAAGCCTGCGGCTATTACTATTATAGCCCAAAACAACCCCAAACTACTCAAAATATTTCCCATACCATTAACAACTTCTGGCTCATAATAAATCACAATAGTAAATAGAGGTCCCTTTCTTTCGATTGCCATAATCGTTAACCATATACTTGGAAGTACAACTAAAGGAATACCACTATCTTTTTCTTGGAATATTTACAGGCAAAATCTCATTAATAACTAACTTCATAAGGTAAGTTTGAAATCCTCTAAAATCATTATAAATGTTCCCATCATAGTTTGACCAATTACAATATATATTATAAAAATCATTTTTTGAATTATCAAATTCGCTCAAATCCAAAGGTTCCTGACTGCCAGTGAACGATTTTATCCATTGAACTTTACTTACAATAACTCTTTTTATCTCATCTAAAGTCGCTGTAGTATAACAAAGTGTAACTCCCGCCTCTTTGCATTTTTCGACAAAAGATTTAATGGTATTCATTCTTACATCATTATTAATTCCAGCTAATCAAAAATAATATTCACATCTAAAATAAATTTTTTTCCCTATTTTTCTTATGGCTGTTTTTATTTCTTCATCAGAGAAACTCAAATCGAATCTCTTTTTGATTGACTCTGCTATTTCAGCAATAGTTAATCGTCCACCTTTTTCGTCATAAAGTATCTCTTCGATAATTTTTACCAAATTAGTTTCCAATGTCATTGCTGTATTATCTTGAATAATAAAATTCATTCTAAATAAACTTCTTTCATCTTTCATATTCTTTTATTATCCTTATGTACTTTTGATTTTTTTATACTTGATATACTATTCTTATTGCTCAACACACTGAAAACAAAAGATTTATTTTCATCACAAACCATTTTCCAATCAAAAATATGGGATTTCTAAAATTCTATCATAAACACGGCAGGTAGTAACCAACTACCTGCCTATTGTTCAATATTTGCTTTACTATTTGTTCAAAATAATCAGAATGTTTTATCAGCTTTCAGTTTTTTTACTTCGTCAAGTGAAAGTCCTGCGTATTCCGCAATTTTTTCGAGTGTCAACATTCCATCTGCTAACATTCTTTTAGCAACCTCTTTCAAAGATTCTTTTCTCATATCCTCCATCATTTTACACATTTCTTGAACTCCTTTCGGGTTTTCTTTCAAATATCTTATTCGTTCTGCCATCAGTTCAAAGTTCATATCTGCTGCCTGGGTACAGTTAAAATCGTGCATGAGTTTTCCTATATCGGATTCTCCACGATATTCACCATTCA
>CAJUBQ010000034.1 GCA_910584595.1 uncultured Eubacterium sp. | reverse complement strand
TGTTATAATCAATCTCAGTTTTACTTCTCGATTTGTCCGTGATAGTTTATTGTTTTCATACAGTTCGGAAAATTGAGTTTAGTAACCCAAATTCGTCGAAGGGACATTTTTTAGAAAACGGAATATGTACCTCGACGAATTTCTGGTGAAATATCGAACTTTTTTACTATAGATTTTGGAGGTGGTATTTGTGCAAACTGCACAAAATATATTCAAACTTCACAGTGAATACCAGCCCACAGGCGACCAGCCACAGGCGATAGATGCCCTTGTAAAAGGTTTCCAAGAAGGTAACCAATTCCAGACTTTACTAGGGGTAACTGGATCAGGAAAGACATTTACCATGGCAAACGTGATCCAGCAGCTTAACAAGCCCACTTTGGTAATCGCGCACAATAAAACCCTTGCTGCCCAGTTGTACGGCGAGTTCAAGGAATTTTTCCCGGAGAATGCCGTGGAGTATTTTGTGTCCTATTACGATTACTACCAACCCGAAGCATACGTACCATCATCAGATACGTATATAGCAAAAGATTCTTCCGTAAATGAAGAGATCGACAAACTGCGTCTGTCTGCGACGGCCGCGCTTTCGGAGCGCAGGGATGTGATTGTAATATCCAGTGTTTCATGCATTTACGGTTTGGGAAGTCCTGAAGATTTTCTTGGAATGATGGTATCTCTGCGTCCGGGTATGATTCGGGACAGGGATGATGTGATTCGAGATTTGATTGATATTCAATATACGAGAAATGAAATGGATTTTCATCGTGGAACATTTCGCGTACGGGGGGATGTTTTAGAGATTATTCCGGCCAGCAGTGCAGATCGAGCGGTGCGGGTGGAGTTTTTTGGAGATGAAATTGATCGTATTACTGAGATTGACGTATTAACCGGGGGAGTGAAGGCTTCGCTGGAACATGTCGGCATTTTTCCGGCATCGCATTATGTCGTTCCGCAGGAGAAGATTAACAAAGCTTGTATAGAGATTGAAAAAGAGCTGGAAGAGAGGGTGCGTTATTTTAAAGGAGAAGACAAGCTGCTGGAGGCGCAGCGGATTGCGGAACGTACAAATTTTGATATTGAAATGCTGCGGGAAACTGGATTTTGCAGCGGGATTGAAAATTATTCCAGGCATTTGGCGGGGCTTGAGCCGGGCGCAACGCCGTTGACCTTGATGGAATATTTTAAAGATGATTTTTTAATCATTATTGATGAATCTCATATTACAGTGCCGCAGATTCGGGGGATGTATGCGGGCGATCAGTCCAGAAAAACGACGTTGGTAGACTATGGGTTCCGTCTGCCTTCCGCAAAAGATAACCGGCCGCTGAATTTTGAGGAATTTGAATCGAAAATCGATCAAATGCTGTTTGTATCAGCAACCCCGAATGTATACGAGAAAGAGCACGAGCTGCTTCGGGTGGAACAGATTATTCGGCCGACCGGATTGCTGGATCCTAAGATTGATGTACGCCCGGTGGATGGGCAGATCGACGATTTGATTTCGGAGGTAAATAAAGAAACAGCGAAAAAAAATAAGGCGCTTATTACCACTTTGACAAAGCGTATGGCTGAAGATTTAACTGCGTATATGCAGGAAGTGGGTATTCGGGTAAAATATCTGCATTCGGACATCGATACGTTGGAACGTGCGGAAATTATCCGTGATCTGCGGCTGGATATTTTTGACGTGCTTGTCGGCATTAATCTGTTGCGGGAAGGTCTGGATATTCCGGAGATTACGCTGGTGGCGATTTTGGATGCAGATAAAGAAGGATTTCTGCGTTCGGAGACTTCATTGATTCAGACAGTTGGCAGAGCTGCACGTAACAGTGAAGGGCATGTGATTATGTATGCGGATAAAATTACAGATTCGATGCGGGCTGCGATTGACGAAACTGCACGCCGTCGTGAACTGCAGCAAAAGTATAACGAAGCGCATGGGATTACGCCGAAAACGATTCAAAAAGCGGTGCGTGATCTAATCAGTATTTCGAAAAAAGTTGCTGCGGAGGAGCTGAATTTTGCAAAAGATCCGGAGTCTATGAATCGGAAAGAGCTGGAAAAGCTGATTGCACAGGTGAAAAAGAAAATGGAAAGCGCGGCTGCGGATTTAAATTTCGAAGCGGCTGCCGAGCTGCGTGACCAGATGATGCATTTAAAAGAAATGCTGCGGGATGCACAGAAATAATGGAGCGGCAAATGAAAGAAGAGAAGAAAAAGTATGAGCAAAAATATAGGCAAGGAAAGAAAGTATATTAAAATACGCGGAGCGAATGAGCATAACTTAAAAAATATTGATCTGGATATTCCAAGGGATGAGTTTGTCGTACTGACCGGATTAAGCGGTTCCGGCAAATCCTCTCTGGCGTTTGATACGATTTATGCAGAAGGGCAGCGCCGCTATATGGAATCTTTATCCTCTTATGCAAGACAGTTTTTGGGACAGGCGGAAAAGCCAAATGTGGAAAAAATAGAAGGGCTTTCGCCTGCGATTTCCATCGATCAAAAGTCGACGAACCGTAACCCGCGTTCGACAGTAGGAACTGTAACAGAAGTCTATGATTATTTTCGTCTGCTGTATGCGCGGATTGGCATTCCGCACTGTCCCAAATGCGGCAAAGAGATTAAAAAACAGACGGTCGACCAGATGGTTGATATGATATTGGAACTTCCGGAACGTACGAAAATACAGCTGCTCGCGCCGGTTGTGCGCGGGCGGAAGGGTACGCATCAAAAGCTGTTGGAGCAGGCAAAGCGAAGCGGGTATGTCCGTGTCATTGCGGATGGAAATATGTATGAGCTGAGCGAGGAAATGCCGCTGGAGAAAAATAAAAAGCATAATATTGAAATCGTTGTAGATCGTTTGATTGTGAAGGAAGGTATTGAAAAAAGGCTGACGGATTCGATTGAAAGCGTTTTGGAACTGGCAGATGGACTTGTAATGGTCGAGGTGCAAAGGCCGCAGCACGAACCTGAGATGCTGCAGTTTTCAGACAGCTTTGCATGTGCTGACTGCGGCATCAGTGTGGACGAAATTGAGCCGCGAAGCTTTTCGTTCAACAATCCATTTGGGGCCTGTCCGGATTGTTTTGGACTTGGTTATAAAATGGAATTTGATGAAGATTTGATGATTCCGGATAAGTCGTTGAGCATTGCGCAGGGAGCGATACAGGTTACCGGCTGGCAGTCGTGTACCGATCCTTCCAGTTATACGTATGCTACGCTAACTGCATTGGCGGAAACTTATGGGTTTGATCTGAATACGCCGTATGAAGAGCTTTCAGATGAAGTGAGAGATATGCTGATTAACGGAGCGCAGCGGGAAGTAAAGGTACACTACCGCGGACAGCGTGGAGAAGGTGTATACGATGTAGTTTTTGAAGGTCTTGTGAAAAATGTCGGGCGCAGATACCGGGAGACAGGCTCAGATACGATGAAGCAGCAGTATGAAGAATTCATGCGGGTGACTCCATGCAAAACGTGTAGAGGGCAGCGTTTAAAAAAAGAAGCGCTGGCAGTTACGATTCAGGATAAAAATATTTATGAAGTGACAAACCTTTCCATAAAAAATTTGCAGCAGTTTATGGGAAATCTGTCTTTGACGAAACAGCAGGAAATGATAGGCGCACAGATTATCAGGGAGATTCGTGCGCGGGTTGGATTTCTTGTGGAAGTCGGGCTGGATTATCTGTCTCTTGGGCGGGCGACCGGTACGCTGTCCGGCGGAGAAGCGCAAAGAATCCGGCTTGCGACACAGATTGGCTCCGGTCTGGTCGGGGTTGCCTATATTTTGGACGAGCCAAGCATCGGTCTGCATCAAAGGGATAATGACAAGCTGCTGTCAGCGTTAAAAAATTTAAAAGATCTTGGAAATACACTGATCGTTGTGGAGCATGATGAAGATACGATGCGGGCAGCAGATTTTATTGTAGATATTGGTCCCGGCGCCGGTGAACATGGCGGAGAAGTGATTGTAACCGGTACGGCGGAAGAGATTATGAAAAATCCGGATTCGATTACAGGAGCGTATTTAAGTGGGCGTATGAAAATTCCGGTTCCGTCTGAGCGTAAAAAACCGACGGGATGGCTGACAGTAAAAGGTGCGAGGGAAAACAATCTGAAAAATATTACGGTAGAAATACCTTTGGGCATTATGACTTGTATTACAGGCGTGTCCGGTTCCGGCAAAAGTTCACTGACAAATGAGATCTTGTATAAGGCAATGGCAAAAAAATTAAATCGTGCCCGATGCATTCCCGGAAAACATGATAAAATACTTGGCCTGGAACAGTTGGATAAGGTGATTGATATTGACCAGTCACCAATCGGACGTACGCCGCGTTCAAATCCGGCTACGTATACGGGTGTTTTTGATATGATCCGTGATCTGTTTGCGGCCACGCCGGATGCAAAAGCAAAAGGATATAAAAAAGGAAGATTTAGTTTTAATGTGAAGGGCGGACGTTGTGAAGCCTGTTCCGGAGATGGCATTTTGAAAATCGAAATGCATTTTCTGCCGGATGTCTATGTGCCTTGTGAAGTTTGCCAGGGGAAACGATACAATCGTGAAACATTGGAAGTAAAATATAAAGGCAAGAGCATTTACGATGTGTTAAATATGACAGTGGAAGAAGCTCTGGGATTTTTTGAAAACATTCCTTCGATTGAACGGAAAATACAGACTCTTTATGATGTGGGCTTATCGTATATTAAGCTTGGACAGCCTTCCACGGAACTGTCCGGAGGAGAAGCGCAGCGGATCAAGCTGGCGACAGAACTAAGCCGCCGCAGTACCGGAAAGACGGTATACATTTTGGATGAACCGACGACAGGACTGCATTTTGCAGATGTGCATAAGCTGGTAGAAATCTTGCATCGTCTGGCGGAGGGCGGCAATACCGTGATTGTAATTGAGCATAATTTGGACGTGATAAAAACGGCGGATTATATTATTGATATGGGACCGGAAGGCGGAGACGGCGGCGGTACGGTTATTGCGCAGGGAACGCCGGAAGAGGTTGCAAAGATACCGGAATCCTATACGGGGCAGTATGTAAAAAAATATATTGAATAAATGTTCTGGATACGTAACAGTTCAATGGGTAATCTGAACTGTTACGTTCATGCAGCAGGTGCATAAAAATTCCTAAATCCTCCATTGATTTTTTTCCATATATTATCTATAATAAAATCAATCATGTACATAGCCGGATAACACAGAGTGGATGCCGCATTTTGAAACAGTGACGGAATGTCTGTTCATAGTTCCCCATTTATTACATAAAATGGATAAAATTGCACAAAAACGGTGTAAAATTTCGCAGAATATTTAAGAAAATGTGAAAAATAAAAAAGTGCTAGGAAAAATGGAATTTATTGTATATAATAGGAATTAATATGGCAAAATAGAGGATAGCACATTCACAGGTTCGCAGATGATAACGGAACAGGATGTGCAAGTAAATCATACATTACAGAAAAGTGCATAAGCCGGACAGTGATATCCGATTGCATATGCAGGAAAAAGAAGAGATGAAAGGGGATATCTGTACATGATGGGAGCAGATATTGGAATTGATTTAGGAACAGCCAGTATTCTGGTTTATATTAAAGGAAAAGGCGTTGTATTAAAAGAGCCTTCTGTAGTAGCATTTGACCGCGATACGAATAAGATAAAAGCGATTGGTGAAGAGGCCAGACTGATGCTGGGGCGTACGCCGGGAAATATTGTTGCGGTGCGGCCGCTGCGGCAGGGTGTTATTTCTGATTATACGGTAACAGAAAAAATGATTAAGTATTTTATACAAAAGGCGCTTGGCAAAAAGAGTTTCCGCAAACCACGGATTAGCGTTTGCGTGCCGAGCGGAGTTACCGAGGTGGAAAAAAAGGCGGTAGAAGATGCGACTTATCAGGCGGGAGCCAGAGAGGTTATGATTATAGAAGAACCGATTGCAGCTGCGATTGGCGCTGGAATTGATATTTCAAGGCCATGCGGCAATATGATTGTGGATATCGGAGGCGGCACCGCAGATATTGCAGTAATTTCACTGGGCGGTTCTGTAGTAAGCACTTCAATCAAGATTGCGGGCGATGATTTTGATGAAGCGATTGTCCGGTATATGAGAAAGAAGCACAATCTTTTAATTGGAGAACGTACAGCTGAGGATATTAAAATCAAGATCGGCACATGTTATCCATTGGCGCAGCCGGAAACGATAGATGTTCGCGGGCGGAATCTTGTGACCGGATTGCCAAAGACGGTTACCGTATCCTCAGAAGAGACGGAAGAGGCGCTGCGGGAAGCAACGCTGCAGATTGTCGAGGCGGTTCACAGTGTATTGGAAAAAACACCGCCGGAGCTGGCGGCGGATGTAGCAGACCGCGGCATTGTGCTGACAGGCGGCGGAGCGCTGCTTCGCGGGCTGGAAGAGCTGATTGAAGAAAAAACAGGAATTAATACAATGACTGCGGAAGAACCGATGACATGCGTTGCAGTAGGGACCGGAAAGTTTGTGGAATTTTTAGCCGGAAAACGTGACGACGATTAAAAACGGTAAGATAAAGGAAAGGAAGTAAGCACATGTTAAAAGGGTTGTATACAGCATGGACAGGTATGATAAATGAAATGAATCGTATGGATGTCATTACAAATAACCTGGCAAATGCAGACACAAATGGTTATAAAAAGGAAGGCGCGACAGCAGAATCGTTTGAATCGAAACTGGCGATGCGTATCAAAGACTCTTCCGTACCAACCTGGCGTGCTAGGTCGCTTGGGGATATCAATATGGGTGTAAAAATTGGTGAGACCTATACGAATTACACACAGGGAAGTTTTAAAGTGACGGATAACAAATATGACTGTGCGATTGATGGCAATGGTTTTTTTGCAATTTCCTTTACCGATAAAGCAGGAAACACTTCCGTAAAATATACAAGAGATGGTGCGTTTACAATTAGTGCGGACGGATTTTTACGTACAAAAGATGGTGATTACGTACTCAGTCAAAATGGTGCGTTAAACGGTGATCCTGCTGCAAATAATTATATACAACTGGATCCGAATCAGGATTTCAGAATTGACAAAGCAGGATTTATTTATCAAAATGACCAGTTGGTTGGCCAGCTTGGGCTGGTTGATTTTGAAGATTATAATTTCTTATCTAAATATGGAGAGAATATGTATGATCTCGTGGACGGCGGCCAGGCAATTGCTGCAGAGGGCAGTATTGAACAGGGAAATATTGAAGCGTCTAATGTAAAAGTTGTAGATGAGATGGTCACTATGATTACGATTGCAAGAGCTTATGAATCGAATCAGAAAATGATTCAAACATTTGATTCTATGCTGGATAAGGCAGTGAATCAGGTTGGGAAAACACAATAAATGAGCAATCAAACATTTTTTTCATGATAATATGTGTAAATGATCGGTTACGGAAACGGCCGAACTCGTCGATAATAATGATATGGATGGCAAAGAAGGGCATGGAGCGCCGTGGAAGGAGAATAAGTAATTATGATGAGAGCATTATGGAGTGCTGCATCTGGTATGCGTGCTCAGCAGGCGAATGTGGATGCGATATCTCACAACCTCGCAAACGTTAACACAGTCGGATACAAGACAGAAAAACCGGAATTTAAGACGTTATTATATCAAACGATTCAGACAGAAACAACGTCTGCAAACGGAGCGCAGAAGCCGATTTCCGCACAGGTTGGTCTGGGAACAAGGCTTGCGTCGGTCACTTCTCATTTTAGCGACGGACAGATGCAGGATGTAGAGAGCAACAGTGCGTTAGCGATTGCCGGTGATGGATTGTTTGCGGTAAATGGTTTGGACAATCAGGTATATTATACAAGAAACGGTGATTTTTACTGGAGCCAGGGAGCGAATGGTCTGACCTTATGTACGTCAGAAGGCTATCAGGTCATGGATACGAATGGAAATGAAATTATCCTTCCGGATGAAGTGGATGCAAGCCGTGTTACGATTTCTACAGACGGTGTGATTGGATATATGGATGTACAAAATGTATATGTGCCGTTGAATCAGTCGGTAGGTTTATGGCAGTTTAATAACGATGCAGGTCTTGAAAAAATTGCCGGTACATATTATGTGGAGACAGCGGCTTCCGGAGCGCCAATGAATGAGGCGACGACGGCCGGTTTAAGACGGAGTACTGTCCGTCAGGGATTTTTGGAAAGTTCGAACGTACAGGTTGCAGATGAAATGGTAAATATGATTGTTGCACAGAGAGCTTATGAATTAAATTCACGTGCGATTACAACTTCTGACACGATGCTTGAGCAGGCAAATAATCTGAAACGATAGGAGGTTGTGTTTATGAGTTTAGCTGTTAACGGACTGAATTCCTATGTAGACCCGTCTGTCGTAAATGCAGCTTCAGGTTCTGCGTTATCCGGAAAACTGGATAACATAAATGCTTCTGAGTCGGCAGATGAACTGAAAGAGGTCTGCCGTGAATTTGAATCTTATTTTATGGAGCAGGTTTACAAAGAAATGTTCAAAACAATTGGCAGTGATGAAAATGCAGATTCTTCTCTGTCATCACTGGTCGATTATTTCAAAGATGGTGTGATACAAAAGGTTGCTACGCAGACGACGGAGCAGTCAGGCGGACCACTGGCTCAGCAGCTGTATGAGCAGATGAAACGCAATTACGGCATTACAGAGGAATAACAGCGGTGATACAATAAAACAGATGCAGGATGGCGCTGAATAAGCAAAGAGTACATCCTGCATTTTTCATGCCTGATAAATGATGAACTGTTGCTAAGAAACTGTTCCTGAATGGGAGATGTGGATTTGGAAAAAGTTACGGGATATATTGATAATTTCATATTTCAAAACGAGGAAAACGGCTATTGTGTGCTAACACTTGTAACAGAAGAAGGGGAGTTGACCTGCGTAGGAAATCTGCGTGGCATTACAGTTGGGATCAATGTGGAATTTACAGGTGGTTATACGGAACATCCGGCATATGGCAGACAATTTAAAGTGGAATCCTATGAAGAGAAGGAGCCTGAGGATGAATTTGCTATGGAAAGGTATCTTGGTTCCGGCGCAGTAAAAGGAGTCGGCGCGGCGCTTGCAGCACGTATTGTTCGGAAATTTGGCAAAGATACGTTTCGTGTGATCGAAGAAGAGCCGGAACGGCTGGCAGAAATTCGCGGAATCAGTGAGCGTAAGGCACAGGAAATTGCGGCTCAGGTAGAAGAAAAGAAAGAACAGCGTCAGGCAATGATCTTTTTGCAGCAGTTTGGAATCACATTGTCTCTGGCAGTCAAAGTTTACCAGACATATGGACCGCAGATCTATACGATTATCAGGGAGAATCCATATCGCCTGGCGGATGATATACAAGGGGTAGGTTTTCGGATTGCAGATGAGATTGCAAATCGTGCCGGCATTATGGCAGATTCGGATTTTCGTATCCGCAGCGGCATTTTGTACGTATTGCAGCAGGCAGGCGGGGAAGGGCATACGTATCTTCCAAAAGAGAATTTAACAGAAAAAGTATCGGAAATGCTGGGGGTAGACGCGAATCTGATTGAAAAGCATTATATGGATATGGCTGTGGTCCGTAAAATTGTGATAAAAGAACAAAAAGATGTCATGCAGATTTATGCGGCGTCTTATTATAATATGGAACATAATGTTGCGGTGATGCTGCAGCAGTTAAATGTACGACAGGAAACGGTACGGGTGAATCTGGAAGCAAAGATTGCTGCGATACAGCAAAGCTCAAAGGTTGTGTTGGATGAGCTGCAGCGGGAGGCAGTCTGTGAAGCGGCGAGAAACGGCCTGCTCATTATTACCGGAGGGCCGGGAACCGGAAAGACGACAACAATTAATTCGATTATACGCCTGTATGAACTGGAAGGTTTGGATTTTATGCTGGCGGCGCCGACGGGACGTGCCGCAAAGCGTATGAGTGAAACGACCGGATATGAAGCGCGAACAATTCACCGTATGCTGGAACTAAACGGCGGAATGGAAGGAAACGCAGGCTTTGAGCGCAACGAATCCAATCCGCTGGAAACGGATGCAGTCATTATAGACGAAATGTCTATGGTAGATATTACATTGATGAACTCATTGTTGAAAGCGATAGCGCCATCTACAAGGCTGATTCTTGTCGGAGATATCAATCAGCTTCCAAGCGTCGGCCCTGGAAGCGTATTAAGGGATATGATTGATGCAGGCGTTTATCAGGTTGTGCGGCTGACGAAAATTTTCAGGCAGGCAAGCCAGAGTGATATTATTGTCAACGCGCATAAAATAAACCGCGGCGAACCGGTCAGTCTGGATAATAAAAGCAAAGATTTTTTCTTTTTAAAGCGTTATGATGCTGATAAGATTATCAATGTTGTGCTTCAGCTTGTAATTCAGAAGATGCCGAAGTATGTGGATGCGCAGATGTATGATATCCAGGTGTTGACGCCGATGCGTAAAGGCCTGCTTGGCGTAGACCGTCTCAATATGGTATTGCAGCAGTACATGAATCCGCCGTCGCCAAAAAAAGCGGAGAAAGAGCGCGGTGAAATGATTTTCCGTGAAGGGGATAAGGTCATGCAGATTAAAAATAACTACCAGATCGAATGGGAAGTCAAAAACCGATATGGGATTGCTGTGGAACGGGGCATGGGTATTTTTAATGGAGATATGGGTGTGATTCGCAGTATTCGGGAGATTACAGAACTGATGACAGTAGAATTTGATGAAGGGCGCATCGTAGAATATCCGTTTAAAATGTTGGAAGAGCTGGAACTTGCTTATGCCATTACGATACACAAATCTCAGGGCAGCGAGTATCCGGCGGTTGTCATTCCTCTGCTGAGCGGGCCTAAGATGCTGATGAACCGTAATCTGCTCTATACGGCAGTTACAAGGGCGAAAAAATGTGTTACATTAGTCGGAGATGAGCAGACGTTTGAATATATGGCGTTTAACAAGAGCGAACAAAAGCGTTTTAGCGGATTAAAGGAACGAATTTTAGAACTGGAAGGAATGAAGGAGTGATAGAAAAATCGATGGGAAAATAATAAGGATAAAAAACATTATCCGTAAAATTCTGACGCTGCTGTATCCGAACCGCTGTCCGGTCTGCAACCGCATATTGCGAGATACGCTTATTTGTCCGGAATGTTTTAAAAAACTCCGTTATGTAGTCGAACCGAGATGTTATTGCTGCGGCAAACCGTTAGCACATGCACAGCAGGAGTACTGTTCGGACTGTGCCGGCAAAAAGCATGAATTTGAACAAGGGCGTGCGGTATTTTTATATCAGGGGCCGATGCGTGGGATATTATATCGTTATAAATATGGGAATCGCAGAGATTATACGGAGTTTTTGGCGATGCAGGCTGTTCGTTGCTATGCAGGCTGGGTACAGAGTTTGGATATCGATCTGGTTATGCCGGTTCCGCTTTCTAAAAAGAGGATGCGCAAAAGAGGATTTAATCAGGCGGATTTGTTTGGCAGAAGGTTCAGTGAATTATGCGGACTGAAGTATGAGAATAAAATGCTTGTGCGTGTGCGTGATACGGTGCCGCAAAAAGAACTTTCGGTGCAGGAAAGAAAAAATAATCTTAAAAATGCTTTTAAAATGAATAAAAATGTAGTAAACTTAAAAAGAATCCTGTTGGTTGATGATATTTATACGACAGGCAGTACGATAGACGCTGCTGCGCTTGCATTAAAGCAGTCAGGCATCAAAGACGTATTTTATTTGTGCATCAGCATTGGGCAAGGTCAGCAGAGTTTCAATAAATAAATTAATAAGAAGCATGCAGCTTCGATATAGAAGCAAAAGGGGGCATATTATGGATGTAAGGACATGTAAAAGCTGCAAACGTATTTTTAACTATTTGTCAGGGCCGGTGATCTGTCCGTCCTGCGTGGAAAAGCTGGAGGAAAAGTTCAAGGTAGTGAAAGACTATATTCGTTCGAATCCACATGCATCACTTCAGGATGTGTCAGAAGCAAATGAAGTATCTGTCAAACAGTTAAAGACGTGGGTGCGTGAAGAACGGCTGAAATTTTCAGATGATTCACAGGTCGGCATTGAGTGTATGAATTGTGGCGCGATGATAAAATTTGGAAAATACTGTGATGCATGTAAAGGTAAGATGATTAATACGTTAAATCATGCAGTGGAACAGCCGCAGCCGGTAAAGACGGAGGCGCCGAAAAAATCCGATGGAAACCGAATGAGATTTTTGGATACCTAAGTGAATACAGAAAAATACGAAAGAGAATGCACGAGTGCATTCTCTTTTTTAACACTTTTTTCACTTCTTCACATACAAAAAAACTTTTCATATACAAATGGCTGTGTTATAATAAAAATAATATTGTGGTAAAACAGGCATTTTTTGGAGGTTATATGATAGATCAAGAGCGTGTTCGGGAGATGACAAAGCTGGCGGCATATGAACAGCGAGAAGGAAAGAAATATCGGCCGGTCACTCGCTATTATCGTGGTGATTTTGCGGCCAGACATTTGCTGAAAGGCTTTTTCTGCGGTACCGTCGTATTTGGCCTGATCTTTCTGTTGTGGGGCGTATGCCATATGGATCTGTTGATGGAAGAGCTGGACAGTATGAATCTGATTGCAATTGGCACAGCAATATTTATCAGATATTTGCTTTTTATGGTCGTTTATCTCGTTGCGGTTGATATTTACGCAAATGTATTTTATGCAGCAGGCAGAAAGAGTATGAAACGCCAGTACCGCAGGCTGAAACGCCTGGGCAGACTTTATGATGAACAGGAAAACCGCACGACACCGACAGGGCATTAGGAGGAGAGCATGACAGTTTTATTGGAATTCAGAGAAGGAATCCGCAGCTTTTATGGAAAATATGAGATTTATTTGCTGCCGGTTTTAAAATTCCTGCTTGCATTTTCAGCTTTTATGATGATTAATCATAAAATTGGATATATGGAGAGACTGGACAGTCTGCCGCTGCTGCTCATTTTATCACTTGTATGTTCTATCCTGCCAATGGCGGTGATGCTGCTGGCAGCAGGAGCGATGATTACACTGCACTGCTATGCCTTATCGATGCCGGCAGGCGTTATTATATTTGTGCTCTTTGCAATTATGTATTTATTGTATTTTCGATTCGCTCCCGGCTGTGCATGGAATGCGATATTGACGCCCATTGCATGTGCGCTCGGCATTCCATATGTGCTGCCGGCGGCAAATGGATTACTGCAGCGCCCGGTAGCCATAATTCCGAATATTTGTGGAATTGTGACATACTATTTTTTAAATGGAATCACGGCGAACGAAACAAGTCTTGGCGTGAAGGGTGAAGATGAAGATCTGATCGGTAAGTTTCAGGAAATTCTCAAGCAGTTTGCCGGAAATCGTGAAATGTATCTGACCATTGCCGTGTTTGCGCTTATTACATTAGTTGTGTATGTAATACGCAGGCTCTCCGTCGATTATGCATGGACAATTGCTATTGTAGTCGGGATGTTGATGCAGTATTTAGGTTTTTTTGCGGGGTATTTGGAAATTGGCATGAGCAGCATGACCATGCGTTTGACAGTCGGCTGTGGGATTAGTGTGCTGCTGCTTTTCATTATACAGTTTTTTTTCTTCAATCTGGATTATACAAGGACAGAACGTGTTCAGTTTGAAGATGACGAATACTATTATTATGTAAAAGCAATACCAAAACGCTATGTGTCCGTAAAGGCAAAAACAGTGAAAAAAATCAGTGCGAATAGCAGAAATCGCAGGGCGGAAAGAGATCAGGTAACCCGTCAGGAATTGATGGAAGATATGGATATTGATATGGACGATGAGTAGTAAGGGTGCAAAGGTGGAAGGCTGCTATGAGGGAAGGAAGTGAAATTGTGCAGACATTTATCAGTACAATAGAGGGATTTGCGGAAAAGTTGTACTGGATTACTCCGCAGAAAATAAGAGTTACAGATATAGTTGAGATTTTTATTATTACTTTTTTATTTTACCATGTGCTTGTATGGATCAAAGGGACACGGGCATGGATGCTGTTTAAAGGTATCGTTGTAATTTTATTGTTTATTCTTGTTGCAGCTGTGTTCCAGATGAATACGATCCTTTGGCTGGCCAGCAGTATGGTAAATGTTGCGCTGACTGCGCTGGCAGTGATTTTTCAGCCGGAACTGCGCAAAGCTTTGGATCAGCTTGGACGGAAAAAATTTGTGACCGCGCTGTTTGACTTTGGACTGTCACAGGATTCCGGCAGATTCAGTGATCGGACGATCAATGAGCTTGTAAAAGCTTCTTTTGAAATGGGAAAAGTAAAAACGGGAGCATTGATTGTTGTAGAGCAGGATATTGTACTGACGGAGTATGAGCGTACGGGAATTGAATTAGATTCGCTGCTTACAAGTCAGCTTTTAATTAACATATTTGAAAAAAACACGCCGCTGCATGACGGGGCGATCATTGTCAGAGGTGATCGGGTAGTGGCGGCAACGTGCTATTTGCCGTTGTCTGACAGCATGGCGATCAGTAAGGAACTGGGCACGAGACATCGTGCAGCAATTGGCATCAGTGAAGTGAGTGATTCTTTAACGATCATTGTATCGGAAGAAACAGGAGCGGTATCGGTGGCAAAAACCGGACAAATATTCCGAAATCTGGATCAGGATGGGCTGCGGGAACATCTTAAAATCATACAAAATGCGGAGTCGGAGCAATCTCGTCTGCAAATACTGCAAAGGAGGCTGAAAGATGCTAAGAAACGTCGTAAAAACACTGACTAGGAATCTGGGTCTTAAGCTGCTGGCATTTGTATTTGCAGTTACGATGTGGATGGCAGTCGCCAATCTGGATGAACAGCCGACGATAAACAGGCGATTTACAATTGCAATTACGATTGAAAACGAAGAAGTGATTGAGGCAGCGAATAAATACTATGAGATCGAACCGGATTCTGCAAATGTTACATTTACTGTATTAGGAAAAAGAAACATTGTGAATGATCTCAGCAGTTCGGACTTTAAAGCAGTTGCAGATATGTCAAAATTAATACAGGGGGAGCAGGAAAATATCGTGCCGGTAGAGATTACAGCGCTGCGGCATTCCAGTCAGCTGACAATTTCAAAACGTACGAGACAGCTGAAAGTCATATTGGAAGATTTGATGCGTCAGGCATTTGTGATTCTGCCTGTTGCACAGGGAGAACCGGCGGAAGGATATGCGCTTGGTTCTATGGTTGTAGAGCCAAACCGTCTGTGGGTATCCGGCCCGAAAGAAGTCGTATCTCAGATCGACGCGGTAAAAGCGGCGATTGACGTATCCAATATGAGTACGGATATTTCTGACAGCGTCATACCTGTTTTGCTCGATAAAGAAGGCGAGGCAGTAGATAAGACGAGGCTGACGCTGAATCTGGATATTGTAACAGTAAAAGCAGGCATCGTATCGCAAAAAACGGTTCCGATTAAAGTAAATTACAGTGGAAAACCGGAGGAAGGGTTTGAAGTCATTCAGACGAGTGCGGAGCCGGCAGAGGTAACAATTAAAGGAAAGTCAGATATTTTAAATTCGATCAGCTCGATTGTAATACCGGAAGAAGTGATTAATGTAGAAGGTGCAAATGAAAAATTTGAACAGAGGGTCGATTTGAATCAATATTTGCCGTCCGGCGTATCTTTAAATAAGTCAGAAGAAGCCGCCGTAACGGTCAAAATTGATATTGAACAGCTGGAACGAAGGGTATTTACGGTTCCGGTCAGAAATATCGGGGTAGATGATCTGCGGGAAGGCTATCGGATTGATTATAATGAGAGAAATGTGGATATAGAAGTTTATGGACTGGCGGAGGATCTGGATCGTCTTACGGTCAATGCATTGCGGCCGGTATTGGATGTCAGCGGACTTGCAGCAGGCAGACATGTCAAAAAACTGCAGCTGGCGCTGGATAACAGCAAGTATGTAGTAGGTGAAACCGTGGTATCTTTTACAATTATATCCGAAGAAAATAATAATGAAAATAATACAGGAGATCAACAGCCGGCGCCGGATGAGGATACTTCGGCAGATGACAATACCGGAACAGAGCCGGATGAAGAGCAGGGAAATCATGGGAATCAGGATACTGTGGCAGATGCAAGAGAAGGACAGGATACTGCGGCAGAACAGGAAGATTTGGAGGATGAATAGAAATGGACAGAATGTTTGGAACAGATGGCGTCAGAGGAGTAGCAGGAGCGGAGCTGACAATTGAGCTGGCGACACAGCTTGGGCAGGCGGGCGCATATGTGCTGACACGGGAAAAGGAACATCAGCCGACATTGATTGTCGGCTGCGATACCCGTATATCCGGCGGGATGCTTGCCAGCGCATTGATGGCTGGCATTTGCTCGGTAGGAGCGAACGCAATCTATGTAGGAGTACTGCCAACGCCGGCAGTTGCTTATCTGACAAGAAGACACAAAGTAGATGCAGGAGTCGTTATATCAGCTTCGCATAATCCGATGGAGTTTAACGGCATTAAATTTTTTAACGGAGACGGATATAAACTGTCGGATGAACTGGAAGATGAGATTGAAGCGATGATTAAAAATCACATGAAAGATGTAACGCTTCCGATTGGATCGGGTGTAGGAAGAATTGATTACCGATTTGATATCCGTGACGAGTACGTTGCGTTTGTAAAAAAATGTGTGCCGGTAAATTTGCATGGGTTAAAGATTGTAGCAGATTGTGCGGAAGGGGCTGCGTATTACACATCTGTGAAAGCTTTGCGGGAACTGGGAGCAGAGTTAATTCCGATTCATGTCAATCCGGACGGAACAAATATTAACGCAAACTGTGGTTCGACACATATGGATGAACTAAAAGCCAGAGTTGTTTATGAAAAAGCGGATATCGGGCTTGCATTTGACGGAGATGCAGACCGCCTTCTTGCAGTTGATGAACAAGGCAGTCTTGTGGATGGAGATCAGCTGATGGCTATCTGCGGCAATTATATGAAGCAGAAAGGAACTTTGAAAAAGAATACGATCGTCGTTACGGTTATGAGTAACCTTGGTTTTACGATAATGGGACAGGAAAACGGGATTCATGTAGAAAAAACAAAAGTCGGTGACCGTTATGTACTGGAAAATATGCGGGAAAATGGTTATAATATCGGTGGAGAACAGTCCGGTCATATTATTTTTCTGGACGACAATACGACCGGAGACGGCCTGTTAAGCGCTTTGCATGTATTGCAGGTAATGGTAGATACCGGGAAAAAATTGTCAGAGCTTGCATCTGTTATGGAGATTTATCCGCAGGCTCTCGTGAATGCAAAAGTTCCGAATCATAAAAAAGAACATTATATGGAATATGCTGAAATTGAAGAAGCAATCAAACAGCTGGAGGAAAAGTTCAATGGCGAAGGAAGAGTGTTGATTCGTCCGTCAGGCACAGAACCGCTCGTACGTGTTATGATTGAAGGAAAAAATCAGCAGGAGATTGATGAAGAGGCCAGAAATCTGGCGGATTTAATTACAAAAATCATGTTATAGAGGTAAAGAGGATGGTAAGTCAAAAGGTAAAAATAAAAAACCCGACGGGATTACATCTGCGCCCGGCAGGAGTTTTATGTAAAAATGCGATCGAATATGGTTCTGTCATTACGTTTAAATACGGCGGTGAAAATATTGCCAATGCGAAAAGCGTATTAAGCGTGTTAGGGGCCTGTATTAAGAGCGGGGATGAAATTGAACTGATCTGTGAAGGAGAGGACGAAGAAACAGCATTGAAGGAAATGGTAGCGCTGATTGAATCAGGCTTAGGCGAATAGCGGAAAATGTGTAATCATAAATAAAAAGCTGAAAGAACGAGGTAAGGAGAATCACGATGAAAAAACTGTTAATCACCGGATGTAACGGACAGCTTGGACGGGCTTTAAATCGAGTATACGAAGGAGAACAGGTACAGATCATCAATACCGATGTACCCGAACTGGATATTACAAATTTAGATGCAGTCATGCAGCTGATGCGTGAACAAAAGCCGGATGTGATTATGAACTGCGGGGCTATGACAGCTGTAGATTTGTGTGAATCACAGTATGAGAAAGCATTTCAGATCAATGCGTTAGGACCGAGAAATTTAAGCATTGCATCACGTGAAACAGGTGCAAAGCTGTTCCAGATTTCGACGGATTATGTGTTTTCCGGCTGTGCGGACCATCCCTATGTAGAGACAGATCGGCCGGATCCGCAGAGTGTTTACGGATCTACCAAGCTGGCAGGTGAACAGTTTGTACGGGATTTTGCAGATCGTTATTTTATCATCCGTACGGCCTGGCTGTATGGAGAAGGCAAAAATTTTGCAGCTACGATGCTGCGTCTGGCAGAATCAAATGATACGGTACGTGTTGTCAGCGATCAGTTCGGAACGCCAACGAGCGCACTGGAGTTAGCGAAGATGATGCATGTACTGGAACCGACAGAAAATTATGGCGTATTCCACGGAACATGTGAAGGCTGGTGCAGTTGGGCAGATTTTGCGTCAGAGATTTTCAGACAGGCAGGAAAGGACACAAAAGTAGATTATATTACAACAGCGGAATATCCAACACAGGCGAAACGTCCGGCGTATTCTGTGCTGGATAATCAAATGCTTCATTTGACGACAGATTATAAAATGCAGGATTGGCAGGATGCATTAAGTGTGTATTTAAAGGAAATACTGTAAATAGATGATTAGAAATAAAAGGAGACAGCGGAAAAATGGCGAGGACTTATTTAGTAACGGGTGGAGCCGGATTTATTGGCTCGAATTATATTCACTATATGTTTCGCAAATATGGGGATGCAATCCGTATCATTAATGTGGATGCATTGACGTATGCCGGCAATCTGGCAAATTTAAAAGATCTGGAGGATCGGGAAAACTATACCTTTGTGAAAGCGGATATTTGTGATAAAGATGCGATGAGGCGCATATTTGAAGAAAATGAAATCGATCGTGTCGTGCATTTTGCAGCAGAATCCCATGTGGACCGCAGCATACGGAATCCGGAGGTGTTTGTACAGACAAATGTTTATGGCACAGCAGTGATGCTGAATTGTGCAAAAGCAGCCTGGGAACTGCCGGATGGCAGTTTTTTGGAAGGAAAGAAATTCCTGCATGTTTCAACAGATGAGGTATATGGCTCTTTGGAGGAGGACGGCGGATATTTTTATGAAACAACACCGTATGCGCCGCACAGTCCGTACAGCGCCAGCAAAGCAGCCTCGGATTTCCTTGTAAAATCGTATATAGATACGTATCATTTTCCGGCAAATATTACGAATTGCTCCAACAATTATGGTCCGTATCAGTTTCCGGAAAAGCTGATCCCGCTTATGATTCATAATGCGCTTCATGGAAAAAACCTGCCTGTATACGGCGACGGCAAAAATGTACGTGACTGGCTGTATGTAGACGATCATGCCAAAGCGATTGATCTTGTGCAGGAAAAGGGGCGCCTTGGAGAGACTTATAATATTGGCGGGCATAATGAAAAACAGAATATCGAGATTATTCATACGATTATTGAAACACTGCTGGAAATGCTGCCGGAAGATGATGAACGAAGAAAACGGATAAGCAAAGATTTGATTACTTATGTAGAAGATCGCAAAGGACATGACAGACGTTATGCAATTGCACCGGATAAGATTCGTGCGGAGATTGGCTGGGAGCCTGAGACAATGTTTAAAGACGGAATTAAAAAAACGATTGCCTGGTATTTTGCGCATGAAGATTGGATGGAAGATGTTACAAGCGGCGATTATCAGAAATATTATGAAGAAATGTATAAAGGAAACTAAAGGGCTTTGCCTATGATGGAAAATAAATTTGTCGTGCAGGAAGGGCATTTTCATATCGCAGATAGGAACAGGTATGTTCTGACCGGCTGGTTTGAGGGAGACAGCCTCGAGCAGGATCGTCCGGACAATGAAAAGTTTTCTGTTTTTTTGGACTGTGAGCGGCAAAAAATCAAAGTACTCTGCTTTTCAGATGATTCTGTGCAGCAAAAGTATATGAAATATGACTTAAAAGTAGCAAAAGAGTATGTGATTATCGTACAGCTGCCAAAAAATCTGGCAAAATACCGCAGACTGTTTTTATGTCTTGCAGACGGCAGCCGTGTTTATGAGCGTCGCGTTTCACAGCTGCGCAGACTGCAGGCACAGCTGAACTACCGAATTACCAATATTCAGTCTACAGGCGCAAACTGCGTCGTAAGTGGATGGGCTGCTTCGGAAAAGCCGATCAAGATTAATGTTTTTGATAAGGCGAAAGAGCCGATGAAGTGTGAAGTCAGTCATTTCCCAAAACCGGATGTAGCGTTGGAATATCGGGAAGCAGAGCATTTATACGACAGCGGGTTTTGCGTGACGGTTCCGGTTAATGGCAGAAAGAAGATGTTTCTGCAGATTACAGACGGAGAACATTCCGTTATGAGACAGTTTAGCGCGGTAGATAAAAATCGTATCATGCTGTATATGAAAAAAGCCAGTTATTATATGAAACGAAACGGCATGAAAAAGACGTGCAAGCGGGCGGTGAATGAGTTGTATGAGCTGGTGGGGGACACCGGCAATTATATGAAGTGGCGCAGGAAAAATATGCCTTCGGAAAAAGAACTGGAACGGCAGCGGCAGGAGCAAAGCACGCTCAATCCATTGATTTGCGTGGTCACTCCCTATGAAGACGTACATCATATAACCTGGACAGCGATTTCTTTGAAAAATCAGACCTATTATCATTGGAAATGGATGATTGTCTGTACGGATGCGGAAAAGAAAAAGCTTATGGAACGGGTGCATTCTTATGTGCCAAAAGAACGTATTTGCCTGATCTGCGCAGAAGGAAAGGAAGGGCGTCAGGCTCGTATCGCACAGGGGATTCGTAAAACTTTAGCTTATATACAAAAAGAAAAGCAAGGGCAATACGATTCGTGCTGGGTGACGCTGCTTGCGCCATCGGATACGCTGGAACCGGACGCTTTCTACAGCTGTGTGAAGCTGATGGAGCAAGAGCCGGATATGGATCTGTGCTATACGGACGAAGATCAGATATCGGATGATGGAAAAGTCTATCGTGAGCCGGCGTTTAAATCAGATTTTAATATAGATTTGCTGCGTGCAGTCAATTATATTGGCCGTATGCTGCTCATTCGTGCGAATATAGCGGCAAAGATCGGCCCATGGGATGCTGCGTATCTGGCTGGTGCATGTTATGATTATGTACTGCGCGCCGCAGAAACAGCAAAATGTGTCGGGCATGTTCCTCGTGTATTGTATCATACGAGGGAGATGGGCAGACAGGATTGCAGCGGCGGTGAAAAGGCGTTAAACGCGCATTATAAGCGGATGGGGATACCAGCCTTTGCAGAACCGGCGACGACGCCTGGCATTTATCATACGATCTATCAATGGGAGGAAACGCCGCTTGTATCCATTAATATTCCGAATAAAGATCATATTGAAGATTTGGATACATGTGTACAGTCCGTACTGAAAAACTGTACGTATTCCAACTATGAAATCGTAATTATAGAAAACAACAGCGAAGAAGACCGCACCTTTGCTTATTATGAAAAGCTAAAAGCACAGGATGAACGCATTCGTGTAGTTGTCTGGAAAGATATATTTAATTACTCTAAGATTACCAACTTTGGGGTGGCTCATTCCAAAGGGGAATATATTTTGCTGCTGAATAACGATACGGAAGTGATAACTCCGAATTTTATAGAAGAAATGCTGGGGTACTGTATGCGTGAAGATGTGGGCATTTGCGGAGCCAGACTCTTTTATTTTGACGACACGATTCAGCATGCAGGCGTGATTGTCGGGCTTGGAGGCATTTGCGGAGAAGGATTTCAGGGATTTCCAAAAGAAAACGGAGGATACCAGAACCGGATTTTTTGTCCGCAGGATTATAGTGCGGTAACAGCAGCATGTTTGATGACAAAAAAAAGTGTATTTGAAGATGTAGGCGGGATGGATGCACAATTTCAGATTGCGTATAATGATATTGATTATTGTCTGAAAGTACGGCAAACCGGAAAACTTGTCGTTTACAATCCGTTTGCAATGCTGCATCACTATGAGTACAAGTCCAGAGGAACGGAAAATACGGCTGAAAAGCTGGCGCGTTATCATCGGGAGGTTGATTTGTTTACGACGAGATGGGCGGATTTGATTCGTTCCGGTGACCCGTATTACAATCCGAATTTAACGAGGAGATATCAGGATTTTTCGTTAAGAAGAATCGAATTGTTAAAATAGAATGATGAATTAAGGAGAATTTGAGCATGAAAGGAATCATACTCGCCGGCGGTTCCGGCACAAGATTATATCCGTTAACGAAGTCCATATCCAAGCAGATCATGCCGGTGTATGATAAACCAATGATTTACTATCCGTTGTCTACCCTGATGCTGGCGGGCATTCGTGAGATATTAATCATTTCAACGCCGAGAGATCTTCCGGTGTTTCAGGATTTGTTTGGCGACGGCAGCCAGCTTGGCCTTTCCATGAATTATGAAGTACAGATGACGCCGCGAGGGCTTGCAGATGCATTTTTAATCGGGGAGCAGTTTGTTGGAAATGATACCGCGGCGCTTGTGCTGGGAGATAACATTTTTTATGGACAAAGTTTTTCCAGAGTGCTGCAGCGTGCAGCCGGTTTAGAGGATGGAGCTGTGATCTTTGGGTATTATGTGAAAGACCCGAGAGAATATGGGGTCGTAGAATTCGATGAAGATGGAAAAGCGCTGTCTATTGAAGAAAAGCCGGAAAAGCCAAAATCCAATTATGCAGTGCCGGGATTGTATTTTTATGACAATGATGTGGTAGAAATTGCTAAAAATGTAAAACCTTCTGCAAGGGGGGAAATTGAAATTACATCCATCAACAAAGAGTATTTAAACCGTGGAAAACTTAAAGTAGAGACATTGGGACGCGGATTTGCCTGGTTGGACACCGGAACCCATGACTCTTTACTGGATGCGGCAGATTATGTAGCGGCGGTACAGAAACGCCAGGGGTTGTATGTTTCCTGTATAGAGGAAATCGCTTACAAAAGAGGCTTTATTGACAGAGATCAGCTCGTTGCATTGGCACAGCCATTGCTTAAGACCAATTATGGAAAATATCTGATGGATGTTGCGGAGGGACTGTAATCGAAAAGGCATACAAAAAAAGGAGTTTACAATGGGAAAGATAACTGTAACTACGTGTGAGATTGAAGGATTATATGAAATTGAGCCGACCGTATTCGGAGATGCACGTGGCTATTTTATGGAGACATATAATTATCAGGATTTTAAAGAAGCAGGCATTCCGGTACAGTTTGTACAGGATAATCAGTCTGCGTCAAAAAAGGGAGTGCTGCGCGGGCTGCATTTTCAGATTCATTATCCACAGGACAAGCTGGTAAGAGTCATACGCGGAGAAGTGTTTGATGTTGCCGTAGATTTGCGCAGAGGTTCTAAAACGTATGGGAAATGGCATGGAGTACGGCTTTCAGAAGAGAATAAAAAGCAGTTTTTCATACCGAAAGACTTTGCGCATGGATTTTTAGTGTTGTCGGATTACGCGGAATTTGCCTATAAATGTACAGATTTTTATCATCCAAACGATGAGGGAGGACTGATCTATAATGATCCGCAAATTGGAATAGACTGGCCGGTTTCAGAATTAGGCGGGGTGGATTTGATAATGGCAGATAAGGACAGGCAGTGGGGAGATATCCGGGAATTTACAAAGAAATATCGAGAATCGTAAAAAAGCTATAAATAGTAAAGAGCTATAGATAGTAATAAGCCATAAATAGAAAGCCATAAGGAATCAGATCATGCAAAAAACGAAGATTGGAAATGTGCTGTTATATTATCAGGATGGCGTAAGTCTGGAGGCGACTTCGGCTGATGGGGATGACAGGCAGCTGGAGGAGATTGTTCAATTACAGAAAGACGATGACTATCATACGCAGATTACAGATAGAAAAAACTGGACAGTGATGTATCAGCTGGCAGAATCCAGAGCAAACTTAATTGAATGGCTAAAGCTCAAAAAGCAGGCGAAAGTGTTGGAAATAGGCTCCGGCTGCGGAACCATTACGTCGGCATTATTAAAAAAAGGCGCAGCGGTGACATGTCAGGAGGAGAATCTTTGTTATTGTAAAATAAATGCGCAGCGGCACAGACAGGCAGAGGAAGGATTGCTGACAATTTATGCACTGCCATATGCGCAGTGCGAGCCATATCTGCATCATGAATATGAGGTTGCCGTCGTTGTTGACGTTCCGTTAGAAGAGGACGCGGCGAAACAGCTGCTTGCCAGTCTGCGGAGACATTTGAAAACAGATGGTTTGCTTATAGTTGCTGCAAAGAATAAATTTGGATTAAAATACTGGGCAGGCAATAAAGAGACGTATACGCATACTTATTTTGCGGGTTTGGAAAATAATGGCGTGCGTTTATATTCCGCAGAAGGAATCAAAAAACTGCTGAATGAGGCGGGTTTCCCACAACAGCAATTTTATTACCCATATCCGGATGAACGGTTTGCAATCGATATTTATTCGGATCGGTATCTTCCCAAAAAGGGAGATTTGAATTATAATATTGCAAACTACGAAGATGACCGTATCGTGTTGTTTGATGAACAGAAAGTATTTGACAGCATTATAGAAGAAGGTCAGTTTCCGTTTTTTGCAAATGCTTTTTTGTGTCTGGCAAGTGCAGCGGAACATGGTGATAACGGGCAGGATGCGATTTATGTAAGATATGCGTCAGACCGCGGCAGGGCATATGCGATTTGTACCGAGATCACAGGTCAGGAAGTGTATAAGCGGGCGGTTTATCCGCAGGGAAATGCACATGTAAAGCATATTTTGCATGCTTATGAGCAATTGTGCAGACAATATGCACATACAGAGTTGAAATTTAACGCTTGTGTCTGTGAATCGGATGAGCATGGAAATGTATCTGCAAAGTTTGAACTGCTTCATGCACAGGCGCTGCAGGAACAGATTTCTCAGGCGATATCTGCAGGACAGATGCATAAGGTGTTTGAAATATTGGAAAGGATGATACAGATCATCCGAAGCGAGCGTACGGATGAGAACAAAAAGATGCCATTTAAAATGACAGAGCCGTTTCGGGAAGTGTTTGGAAAAATTTTTACAGGAAAAAATTCCAAAGAAGAAGCTGCGATAGAAGACGTTTTGTGCCATACCGTATGCAGTGAGGTTTCAGATATTGATTTGATTTTATCGAATATTCTTGTGGGGGATGATGGCGTCTGGCATGTCATTGACTATGAGTGGACATTTTTCTTCCCTGTTCCGCAAAATTTTATTATTTACCGAACCTTGTTTTTTCTCAATCACGAGAATCCAAAGCGGGAAGAGCTATCTATGGATCGTTTGTTAAAGCTGGCAGATATTCCACCAATGGAAGCTGACATATATGCTAAGATGGAAGAAGCTTTTCAGCAGTATGTTACCGGAGGGCTGATCCCATACAGGGAGATGGTAAATCTGCTGGAACGCAGATTTTTTAATGTTGTGGAGCTGAAAGCGGATTATGACCGTATAGCGGCGCAGAACGAACTGTTAAAAGGACAGGGAATCTGGAAGGCCGTTCGAAAAATAAAAAAGAAACTGACGGGAAACTGAACAGATACCCGAGAGGTCATGCTATGAAATGGACAAATTCAAAAGAGCAATATAAACGTTTTATTATGCTGCTGGGAACAATCCTCATTGTTGCGGTGCACACTGCCATGTTTGCATGCCTGTGGTATAATTATTATGCGAACAGAGAATTGACAGATATGCGAAAATATTTTAAATATTTCTATTTTTATCGGAGAGGGCATTGGACGATCATTGTTTTATATGCGCTTGTGCTTATTTTGTTTATGAAAGTGCTGGGAGGATTCCGCGTTGGCTACTTACGTAATTTAGACGTTCTGTATTCACAGATTTTATCCGTATGTGCGACAAATGCGGTAGAGTATCTGCAGCTGGCGCTGATTGCAAAGAGATGGAAGTTTTTGTGGTTTTCTTCACCAATGCTGGCGCTGTCGCTGCTGCAAATTATGGTTGGCGTTATCTGGATTATTGCGATGCGAAGCATTTATGCAAGACTGTATCCCCCGCATGAGATGCTGCTCATTTATGGAGATATCAGTCCGAAAGCGCTGATACGCAAGCTGCAGTCGCGGGGAGACAAGTATCAGGTAAAAGAAACGATTCATTTAAAAGAAGGAATGGATAAAATACTGGGAAGGATTGCAGAACATGAATCTGTGATTATTGGAGATATTCCGTCGCACGAGCGTAATGAGTTTTTAAAATTCTGTTTTCAGAATAATATCCGCTGTTATTCTGTGCCGAAGATATCTGATATTATGATAATCAGTGCATCGGAAATTGATTTGTTTGATTCACCGTTATTATTGTTCCGCAATCAGGGGATGACATTTGGACAGAGCTTTTTGAAACGCGCGATGGATATTGCAATCGGTCTGGCAGGATGTATTTTGGCGTCGCCAGTCATGCTGCTGATAGCGGCTGCCATTAAGTTATATGACGGGGGGCCCGTTTTGTACGCTCAGGAGCGCATTACAAAAGACGGCAGGCCGTTTCGCATTTATAAATTTCGCAGTATGATCGTGGAATCTGAAAAACGTGGCGCCAGATTGGCCAGTGAGCATGACGACAGGATTACGCCGGTAGGCAAAGTGATCCGCAGGCTGCATGTAGATGAACTGCCGCAGCTGTTTAATGTGCTGATCGGGGATATGTCTTTTGTAGGGCCACGTCCGGAGCGTGAAGAAATAACGAGAGAATATGAACAAAGCATTCCGCAGTTTCGGTTCCGGCTGAAGGTAAAAGCAGGACTGACAGGATACGCGCAGGTGTACGGACAATATAATACAGTTCCGTATGATAAATTAAAGCTGGATTTGACGTATATTGAAAATTATTCGCTTTGGCTGGATTTGAAATTGATCCTGCTGACTGTTAAAATTTTGTTTCAAAAAGAAAAATCCGAAGGGGTTGAGGACAGCCAGAAAACAGCGCTCAAGACGTCGCCTACGATGGAGCAGCAGAGTAAATAAGGGGTGTTAGAATGGAACTGCAGTATGAAAAACCGATGATTTCAGTCATTATGCCGGCTTATCAGGCAGCGGATTATATCAGACAGGCAATTTCATCGGTTTTCAATCAAACGTGTAAGGAAACATGGGAACTGCTGATTATAGATGATGGTTCTACCGATCAGACTGCTGAAATTGTTCGGATGTATGCCAAAGATCCGCGGATCCGGTATTTTCGCAGAAAAAAAAACAAAGGAGTGGCAGCGGCGCGCAATCTTGGCATCCAAAAAGCACGCGGCACGTATGTCGCTTTTTTGGATGCCGACGACTGGTGGGATGCGGATAAATTAAAGATGCAGATGGAATGCATCAGACGAACCCATACGGTATTGTGCTGTACAGGCAGGGAGCTAATGCAGCCGGACGGAAAACCATCCGGCAAAAGCATAGGTGTGCCAAAGAAGATTACTTATGAAATGCTGCTTCGGACAAATGTGATTCCATGTGGCTCTGTTGTGCTACGCAAAGATGTTGCGCAGGAATTTGGTTTTGTTTGTGATAAGTATCACGAGGATTATATTTTATGGCTTCGTATTTTGAAAAAATATAAGTCTGCGGCAGGCGTTGATATTCCTGCGCTCAAATGCAGATTAAGTGCGGGCGGGAAGTCGAGAAATAAATGGAAATCCGCGCAGATGCAGTATGGTTCTTATCGTTATCTGGGATATGGAAGGCTGCAGGCGTTTTATTATATGATCTTTTATACGTTACATGGATGTTGTAAATACTGGGGATAAAAAAGGAGTAGTAAAATTGAACCGATTTATCAGTGATGTAAAAAAATACCGAAAATATACCATCTATGCGGCAAAATCCGAGCTGAAATCCGAAGTTGCCAACTCTCATCTGAGCTGGATGTGGTGGATTTTAGACCCACTGTTGTTTATGATCGTCTATTCATTTGTGGCAGTGATTGTGTTTCAAAAAGGAGAACCGTATTTGCCGGTATTTATTTTTATCGGATACAACAGCTGGAACTTTTTTTCTGCCTGTCTGCGGCAGAGTGTGAAGCTGGTTGCAGCAAATAAACCGATTGTATCCAAAGTGTATATACCCAAATTTATACTGATTTTTGTAAAAATAGGTTCGAATGGATTCAAGATGATGATTGCATTTTCCTTAGTTGTAATTATGATGATTGGCTATCAGGTGCCGGTAGACTGGAAAGCGCTGCTGATGCTGCCGCTGTTTCTTGTGCTTATCGTAGTAACCTTTGCGTTCAGCAGTATATTGCTGCATTTTGGCGTTTATGTGGAAGACCTGGCGAATGTCGTAACGGTAGTGTTAAAGCTGCTGTTTTATTTAACAGGAATTTTTTATTCGATTCGAAACCGTGTGCCGTATCCATACAGCAGTCTGCTGCTGAAATGCAATCCCATGGCGCTGCTGGTAGATTCTATGCGGCGGGTGCTGATCTATCAGGAGATGCCTGAATGGGGCGCAGTTTTGGCATGGTTATTGATCGGAATGGTAATGTCTGTCATAGGAGTCCGTAATATTTACCGGCATGAAAACAGCTATGTAAAGGTGATGTAAGAGATTCATAAAAGGTAACAGATGCATGGGTGCGACTGTTACAATATGGTAACAGTTCAACGGGTGATCCGAACTGTTATACAATATCAGATAATCAGAAAGAAAGTGGATGAAACGGTATGGATACAGCCCAAAAAGAGTATGCGATTGAAGTATCAGATTTAAAAATACGCTATAAATGTCTGAACCGCATATCCATAAAAAACAGCTTATTCAGTCTGAAAAAATCAGAGGTAGATGTGTTTGAGGCGGTCAAGGGGATTTCTTTTCAGGTTCCAAAAGGAGAGATCATGGGCATTGTTGGCAAAAATGGCAGCGGGAAATCGACGCTGTTGCGCGCGATTGCCGGAATCTTTGCGGCTGATGAGGGGACGATCGATCTGCATGGCCATACAATATCGCTGCTGTCGATTGGAGTGGGATTTCAAAAAAAGCTGACAGGCAGGGAAAATATTTTTCTCAGTGGAATGCTGCTTGGGTTCAGTGAAGAACAGATTTTGGCAAAACTGGATGAAATTATAGATTTTTCAGAGCTTGAGAGTTTTATTGATAAGCCGGTCCGCACGTATTCCAGTGGTATGTATTCCAAGCTGGCATTTTCTATTACGGCAGTTTTGGAGACAGAAATTATGTTGATTGATGAGGTGCTCAGTGTTGGAGACGTGCGGTTTAAGAAAAAAAGCTATGCAAAAATGAAGGAATTGATTACGAATGAGGAACGGACAGTAATGATTGTGTCTCATAGTACGGAGACGCTGGAAAAGCTGTGCGATACAATCCTGTGGCTGCATGAAGGTAAGATTAAGATGCAGGGAAGTACGGGGGAGGTGCTGCCGCTTTATAATGATTATATGTCTTAATTTATTTATGGATAAAAAGAGCGGAAGGAGGACGACATGCAGATATTTTTCAGTATTTGTATTTTAGCGCTTAGTATCTTTGCATTTGATTTGCTTGGAAGAGAGTTTTGCATCAGCTGCCGTTTTAAACCGGTTCTGCCGGAACGGATCTGCATTGGATTTTTCCTGTATTTTTCTCATTTTCAGATTGTGGCTGAGTGTTTGATATTAACAAAGCAAAAACTGCATGTGCTTACAGTGGTCTGGATCATTGTGCTTTTGATACTTTTGGGATTATCGGGGATATGCGTATATATGATACAGGAAGTAAAGCCGGCAGGATATGAAATGGTTTTCTCAAAAAGAAAAGTCCGGCCAACGGCTGCTGCCTGTCTGCTGCTTGCCGTTATGGCAGCCGCAATTGTATGTGAATGCGTCTCAGCAGTGCTGATGCAGCGGAACATCGGTTGGGATTTTGCTTATTATATCGGTAATATGACGACTTCTGTGGCTACAGATACGATGTATTTGTATGATGGCAGCAGCGGATTGCTGCGTAATCATTTGGAAATGCGGTATGCGTTGTCAGCTTTTTATATGAATACCGCATGGATCAGCCAGATCACAGGCATCTCGGCGCTGGTGCTGCAAAAATATATGATGGGCATTCTTTGCGTGCTGCTGACCAATGCCGTTGTATACAGCTTTGCTATGGAAGTATTTCATAGAGACCAAAGGAAAGCAGCTGTTTTAGTGACAATTACGATCATACTTACTGTTTTTTGGGACGTATATGACACAACGGCACAGTTTTTATTGCTCAGAAACTATGAAGCCAAAGCTTATTGCGCAAATGTAGTTTTGCCAATGGTTTGTTATCTGATGTACCGGATTTGGAAAAACGGCAGGGATCTTAGAATCTGGGCAGAGTTGTTTCTTGTGGCATTTGCGAGTGTGCCGGTTTCTATGTCTTCACTCGTACTCGTACCGGCGCTGATTGGGCTGATGGTTTTGGCGCATCTGATCGTAGAACGCAGATGGGATGCAGAATTTGTTAAGCATGGCGTGTTATGTATGATGCCAAATGTATGCTATTTTGCTGTATATTTTGCTTCAACAAAAGGCTGGCTGATCGTGGAGGTATAAGATATGGCAGGTGTATTCAGACAATATTGCGCAGACTCGTTATATTTTACTGCGTTCGTAGTCAGCCTTGGACTTTTGTGGTGGAAAGAATGCAAAACAGGACAAGGTAAGATCGGAAGAAAAGCAGTAACGGCATTTCTATTGTCGATCGTATTTGTCTTTAATGAAGTTGCCTATCAAATTGTAGGAAAAGTTACAGATGCTACAAGTTATTATCGTTTTTTCTGGATGCTTCCTATTTTATTTGTGATTGCCTATCAGTTTACGGAAAAATTTTTCAATGGCAGAAATGACGATAAATTTATGGCCGCATTTTTATTTGTTATATGTCTGGCAGTTGGTTCGAACTTTTTTTTCATAGACAGGGAGCATATTCACAGGCCCAAAAACATATATGGATTGGATCCGGATGTGCTTACCATCGCAGATGAAATTATGGCGGACTGGAACGACGGACAAAACGGTGAGGAATTACCAACAGCAGCATTTGATATATATCTGGAATATCAGATACGCACTTATGAGCCGCGTATCGTATGGGGCATTTCCCGTCAGGCATATTTGTACCAGGCCAGTAATGGTTATGATTTAAAAAAATATGTCAGGCAGCAGCATATGATAGCAGCAGTGAACGAAGGAATCAAGGAGGACAGCCGCGCGCTTCGGCGCAGCCTGGATAAAAGTGGTGTAGATTACTTAGTAATCCGTACGGCATTTGACATGGACAGTTATTTGTCAGAGATTTCAGTTATGCCGATCGCACAGAGTGAGAATTATACTTTATATAAAGTCAGTTCATAAAAAATAGGAAAGGAACCGGTCAGTTTGACGGAAGGTTTCGATTCGGTAAATGAAAGAAAGGATATGTGTGGATGATCAAAGTATATATTTGTCCAAAATGCGGCTGGATGCGGACAGTATCCCGCAGGAAGAATGTGGAATGTTATAAATGCGGGGAACAGGAAATGTTTCAGGTCAAACTTACATATGATAAATACAGTGAAATGACATTGAAGGAGCGGGAAGATTATTCAGACAGCTGGCTGTATATTCACCTGCGTAATCTAAAGGAGCAAAATGTATAGAAAAGACAACGTCGGCTGGGCCAAGCATCTGGACTTTACGATTCTGGATATCCTGCTGCTGCAGCTGGCCTTTATCACAGGATATATTATGCGTCATGGCTGGATGAATCCATATGCCAGTGAACCATATCTGCGTCTTGCAGTCATACTCGTTCTGCTGAATCTGTGCGTGGTGTTTTTTAAAGAATCTTATTCGGATATTATTAAACGTGATGCGTTTACAGAGTTGGAAGAGGTCGCGGCTACTTGTACGATTATATTTGTAGGAATGCTTGTGTATTTATATGCAGCAAAAATGTCGGCAGTGTATTCCAGAGAAAGTTTGTTTACTTTTTGGATTATGTCGATGATTTATGAATATGTGGTGCACTGTATTTATAAACAGCTGTTACGTAATTATATAAAGAAAAAACGGAGCAAAGCGGTTATGATTATATTGACGATGGACCGCTATGCTGAGGAATGTGTGCGGGATTTTGAGCATGACAGATACAGGGATTTTGAAGTCTGCGGTATTGTTATTGTAGATCAGCCGCGTAAAGGAGAGACAGTGCGAGGAGTGCCGGTAGTCGCGAATGCGGATGATTTTTATGAATATGTTCGGACACATATTGTAGATGAGGTATTTATTAATGGCAACACGAGAGATTCCAGTGAAGCGCTTGCGAATCAGCTGATTGAATATGGAATTACCGTTCACTTTAATCTGATTCCGCAGACTGCGCTGATGCCGAATAAAGTGCTTGAAAAATGCGGCAATTATATGGTGCTTACGACAAGTATGCATATTGCATCGCCGCCCGAGATGTTTTTTAAGCGTGTGATGGATATTGCAGGCAGTTTGATAGGACTCGTAGTAGCAGCAGTTGCGTTTGTGATTTTTGCTCCGATCATAAAAATGCAATCGCCTGGTCCGGTTTTATTTTCACAGGAACGGGTAGGAAAAAACGGACGTGTGTTTCGTATTTATAAATTTCGCTCCATGTATATGGACGCGGAAGCGCGTAAAGAGGAATTGATGGACAGCAATGAGATGGAGGGTTTGATGTTTAAAATGACAGATGATCCAAGAATCTTTCCAATTGGCCATTTTATCCGAAAATATTCAATTGATGAGCTGCCGCAGTTTTGGAATGTTTTAAAAGGAGAAATGAGCCTTGTGGGCACAAGGCCGCCGACGATAGACGAGGTAGAGCATTATCAGCTGCATCATCGGGGACGGCTTGGGATTAAACCGGGCCTGACCGGAATGTGGCAGGTTAGCGGCCGCAATGATATTACAGATTTTGAAGAAGTAGTGGCGTTGGATACGCGTTATATATCCGAGTGGTCGTTAAGTCTGGATATTAAAATCCTGCTGCGGACAATTCAGGTTGTATTGTCCGGCGACGGCTCTAAATGAATGACAAAAAGGAGGCTGATGCAGCATGAAACGGGTGTCTGTGGCAATGGCAGTCTATAATGGCGAAACATATTTGAAAGAACAGCTGGATTCTATCCTGCAGCAGTTGGGAGACAACGATGAAATTGTTATTTCGGATGATGGTTCCCAGGATCATACCATAGAGATCATCCGATCGTATCAGGCAGCGGATCATAGGATTCGTTTTGTGCATGGTCCAAAGCTTGGGACCAAGCAAAACATTGCAAATGCAATCGGGCAGGCAAACGGCGCTTATATTTTCCTTTCAGATCAGGATGATGTATGGATGCCGCATAAAGTCAAACGGGTGCTGGAAGAGTTTCATGAAAAAAAATGTCATGTAGTGATTCATGATTGTATTGTGACAAATGCAGATTTACAGCAGGTAATTTATCCGTCTTTTTTTGAATACCGCGGCTATGGAGCAGGCATGTGGAGTAATATATGGAAAAATAAATATATTGGCTGCTGTATGGCAATCCGCAAGGAGCTTCTGCCGTATATTTTGCCGATACCAAATGATATCCAGATGCACGATCAGTGGATAGGCATCATAAATGATAAACACCGGGGCGGATGCGGGATTTTGAAAGAACCGTTATTATATTACAGAAGGCATGAGAATACGGTGTCTGATTTTGGACGAAATACGATACCGGTAATGATAAAAAACCGGCTAAGATTGCTGTATCGTCTGATGGGAAGATAAAATATAATACGAATGCAGAAAGGGAAAGGAAATGAGCGCTTCAAAAAGGAAAAAGAAAAAACACAGAATTATCATTTTTACGGTAGAAATCCTGTTATTGCTGATTGCACTGGCCTGTTTGTTTGTATGGTCGAAGTTCCAAAAGCTGGACCGTCAGCCAGATATGATTGATACGGAAGATATTATAAATGAAGATATGGATCAGTCGGTACAGGAAGTGTTAAAAGGCTATACAAATATTGCTTTGTTTGGTCTGGATAACCGTTCGAACGGCAGTTTTGAAGCCGGCAACAGTGATGTAATTATGATTGCGAGCATTAATAATGATACAAAGGAAGTACGGCTTGTATCTGTTTTCCGGGATACGTTTTTAAATGTCAGTGACGACGGTACGTATAGTTTCCGAAAAGCGAATTATGCTTATAATAAAGGAGGCGCAGAAGAAGCTATAAAAATGTTAAACCGCAACCTGGATCTGGATATTCAGGATTATGTAGTTGTAGATTTTCAGGCTGTCACAGAGGCGATTGATCTTTTGGGCGGCGTGGAAGTTGAGATTGACGCGGCAGAAGCAAAATGGATGGATTTTTATATTAATGAAACGGCGCAGGTTACCGGACATGAGGCGCATTCGATCACACAGCCAGGCGTCTATACGCTGGACGGCGTACAGGCCACCTCTTACTGTCGGATTCGTTATACGGCTGGCGATGATTTTAAACGTGCCCAAAGGCAGCGTGAGATTATATCCAAGATGGTTGCAAAAGCAAAACAGTCAGATTTATTGACGATTAATAAAATTATAGATTCTGTCTTGGACGACATTAGTACAAACTTTACGGCAGGAGAAATGATTTCTCTCGCATCACAGCTGATGAATTATGAGCTGGCAGATACAACCGGTTTTCCGTTCCGGCTGACGACTACGACACTTGGTAAAAAAGGTTCGGTAGTTGTTCCATGTGATCTTGTTACAAATGTGACGGATCTGCATAAGTATTTATTTAATGATTACAAATATACTCCTTCCAATACAGTAACAAGTTTTAGTCAGGCGATTATATCAGAAACAGGAAAAGGATTGGATGATGCAGAAGGAACCGGTGTAGAAGCAGATAATTATACAAACGGAGGGCAGTCCGGCGAGACGGAATCAGGAACCGCTGTTTCAGATACGGCGTCAGAATAGCTCACAGGAACGAAACTTGATGTAACAGCGGTGATAAGTCAGAATAGGAGGCGTATCGGATATTGAGCAGCAATAAGAAAAAGAAACGCAAAAAACATAAGATTATTATTTTTATAGTAGAAATCATTCTTTTGCTTGTGTTGTTGGCAGTTTTATTTCTATGGTCAAAATATCAGCGTATCGACCATGTTGATAATATCGAAACAGAGGATGTCATTAATGAAGATCTGGGACAGACGACGCAGGAAGTGCTGAAAGGATATACCAATATTGCTGTATTTGGCCTTGATAATGAAAAAAGCGGTGTTTTTACCTCCGGCAACAGTGACATGATTATGATTGCCAGTATCAATAACGATACAAAAGAGGTCAAAGTTGCATCCGTCTATCGGGATACGTATTTGAATGTCGGGACGAATGAAGACCGTTATTTTTGGAAAGCGAATTATGCATATAATCATGGAGGGCCGGAACAGGCAGTACGTATGCTGAATCAGAATTTGGATTTGGACATCGCTGATTATGTGGCAGTAGATTTTTACGCTGTCTGTAAAGTCATTGACTTGCTCGGAGGTCTGGAGATCAATGTGGAAGAGGGAGCAATGATGGATGAGATTAATATCTACATTGCAGAGACCGCAGCATATACCGGATTAGAACCTCATATGGTAGATCATCCGGGCGTACAGGTGCTAGATGGTGTGCAGGCAACAGCTTATTGCCGTATTCGCCACGATGCCAACGATTTTCGACGGGCGCAGCGGCAAAGAGAAGTGCTGTCAAAAATGATTGAAAAGACAAAATCGTCTGATTTGCTTACCATTAATAAGATTATTAACGCAGTATTGGACGATATCAGCACAGACCTTACGGAAATGCAGATGATTTCCATGGCATCACAGCTGTTAAATTACGAGCTTGCAGGCACAACAGGATTTCCATTTGAGCTGTATGTATTTGACGCATCCAGAAAATATATTGTAGCGCCTTGTGATCTGGAAAAAAATGTCAGAGAGCTGCATGCTTATTTATTTGGGGACTACGATTATACACCTTCGCCTACAGTGCTGGATTTAAGCAGGGCAATTGCTGAGGATACCGGAAAGGGTGTGGGAGATGAGCAGGTTACCGGAGTAGAGGAAGATCATTATGCGGATGGTGCCGACGGAGGCAGTAGGCAGGAACAATAATTGTGTGATTTGAAATAATTGGAAAAGCCGGGGAGTTCCCGGCTTTTTTTATGAGATAGCTCAGATTAAGTGTTGAGTGTTTGGATTCCCGGACGCTGGGAGAGGGGATTTGTCCGGTCTGTCTGTGGCCGTTCCAGAATGTAAGAAGCTCTAAGCATTCTGCATTTACTCTATGACAACCGGACGGTCGCGACACCTAGTTCGCCCTGGCTAAACGCCAGCAGCTAAAGGTGCCGCTTGGCTTCGCCCCTGGTTTTCAAGCAGAATACTAAGAGCTTCTAACATTCTTCCAAAGCTACCGACAGACCGGACAAATCCCCTCTCCCAGCTGGTTTTGGAAAGCATTCCATTAAATGATTTATATATAACGTGTCTATCGGATTGAATTAGTAGTATATTATTGTAGCGACCAGCGGATTTCTGATACAAAAAGCTATCTTAACTATGCAATAATATTTGTTTAATTTCCTCATATTCTTTTGAGATTGTTTTGTTATAGAAGTCGATTTTCAGTTAAACTATTAGTTGATTTTAATTGGCAACTGCCTCAAATTATTTGTAAAAGTTTACAAGGCAGCGTTTTTCACCAACTATTTTACAGCGATTCTTCATGGTTGTTATTCGAAGTATTATACTGTTATTGTAAGTATTAAGAAAATTAGTCGGGAGCGGGGAGCTGTTTGGTCTGCTTGCGACGTTGGAAGAATGTTAGAAGCTCTTAGCGTTCTGCTTGAAAACCAGGGGCGAAGCCAAGCGACACCTTTAGCTGCTGGCGTTTAGCCAGGGCGAACCAGGTGTCGCGACCGTCCGGTTGTCATAGAGTAAATGCAGAATGCTTAGAACTTCTTACATTCTGGAACAGGAACAAGCAGACCAAACAGCTCCCCGCTCCCGGCGTCCGGGAATCCAAAAACGTAACCTACTATCTGAAACGCCGCTTTTTAAAATGATAAATCCATACTGTTTGATTTTATCCTGAAGATATAGTATACTGAGCGTGGAGGGATTAACAGTTATGAACGATACACAGTTATCTCAAGAGATGCAGGATGATGCACTCAAAGATTCTGCATATACTTATGACCAGAAATTTAAACAGCTGTTTCGGAATAAGAAATTTCTTGTTCCGATTTTAAAAAATGTAGTAAAAGAATATAAAGAATTGCCATTATCTAAAATAGAAGAACTGATAATATCTGTAAAAGATGAGGAAGAAGTAGCTGTCAGTATAGAAACGGAGGATGTTGGAAGAGGATCGGAGAGGAAGACTTATTATGATGTGTTAGTGGGATGCAGGCTGTCTGATACGAAGGAGATGATTATGGTAGATCTGTATTTTGATCTGGAGATGCAGAGAGAAAGAAATCCTGGATATCCGCTTTCAAAACGTGGCATTTATTATTGCAGCAGAATGATTAGCCGACAACTTACGAATCTGAATGATGCGGATTATGGAGCATTAAAACCGGTATATTCGGTATGGATCATTATTAATGATATACCGGAGGCTTTGCAGTATTCCAGGTATGAAGTATCTCTTACAGGAATGAGCAGTTTGAAAGAAGAAGCAGCATCTTACAGTACAGAACATAAAATGAAGTATGAGCGGGCGGTAAAACAGCTGGACAATCAAATAGATATGATGCATTTATGTTTGGTTTTTCTATCGGAAGATTTTACGGACTTGGGTGAGACTGGAGATACATTAGTCCGATATATACAGTCTGTGTTTGTGAAGAAAGTTGGAGATGTGAAATATAATCCATATGCAGAATATTCAAAAAGTATTAAAAAGGAGGCTGATGAAATTATGACCGTAATGAGAATGTTTGAGGCCAGGGGAGAAGCCAGGGGAGAAGCCAGAGGAGAAGCCAGGGGAGAAGCCAGAGGAATCATAAAAAGTGGAAGACATCATGGGTTTAATGATGCTGTTGTTATTGAAGATATTGCTGTACAGACCGGATGCAGCTTACAGGAGGCAGAAAAGATTTTGCACGATTTTGATTTAAATATATTGTAATAGTTACAGTAAGGAACGGATAACAGTTTGAATTAAAAAATAAACGAAAAATGAGGAGGCCGTTTTTTGGAAAAGAAATCCTGTCACACACAGCATGTATTTATCATAGGATGTAAAGGAATCCCTGCACAATACGGAGGATTTGAGACTTTTGTAGATAAGCTGACGCAGTATCAGACAGACAAAAGTATCCGCTATCATGTAGCCTGTGCTGCGGAACCAAAAGATTATGATCCTGCGCAGGCGCGGTTTTATCGTCATCGGGCAGAATGCGTCGTATTTCCGTGGAGGCGGTTAGGATCTGCGCGGGCGATTACTTATGATGTGGATGCATTGCGTTATTTTTTACATTATGCAGAAAAAAAACAGATACCGCATCCTGTTTTTTATGTATTGGCGTGCCGGATCGGGCTGGTGATCGGTGTGTTTCACCGTCGCATTGCAGCGATTGGCGGGCAGCTTTATGTAAATCCGGATGGTCATGAGTTTTTGCGTGCAAAATGGAATGCCGTAGTTCGGCGCTACTGGAAATACTCGGAGCAGCATATGGTAAAACATGCGGATTTGCTGGTTTGCGACAGCAGGAACATTGAAAAATATATACGGAAAGAATATGCGGCGTATACGCCGAAGACGGTATTTATTGCGTATGGAGCGGAAACGGCTCGTTCAAAGTTGGAAGAAGACGATCAAAAGCTGCAGGAATGGTACGAAAAAAACGGTTTGCGCAAAAATGAGTATTATCTCGTAGTTGGACGTTTTGTGCCGGAAAATAATTTTGAGACAATGCTGCGCGAGTTTCAAAAGGCGGATACGTCAAAAGCGTTTGCGCTGATTACTGACGTGAGCGGGGATTTTTTGAAACAATTGAAAGAGCGCACCGGATTTGATAAAGATTCGAGAATCCATTTTACCGGTACGGTCTATGACAAAGAGCTGTTAAAAAAAATACGAGAGAATGCTTATGGTTATTTTCATGGACATGAAGTCGGCGGAACCAATCCAAGTCTGTTAGAAGCGCTTGCTGCTACGAAGCTGAATCTGCTGCTGGATGTGGGATTTAACAGAGAAGTGGCAGAAGACAGTGCATGGTATTGGAACAAAGAGGACGGAAATCTGGCGGCATTGATTGAAAAGGCAGAACAACTATGTGCAGATGAAATAGAAACGTTAGGAAAGCAGGCGCGAAAGCGGATAGAGCAATACTACAGCTGGGAGTATATTACAGACAGATACGAAAAGATTTTTAGCAAAAGGAGCATAACATGTGTGGAATCGTAGGATATATTGGGAAAAAGCAGGCGGCGCCGATTTTATTGGACGGTTTGTCAAGACTGGAATACAGAGGTTATGATTCAGCCGGAATGGCAGTTTTTGATGGCAAACGGATACAGGTGCAAAAAGCAGCCGGGAGGCTGAAAGTATTGGATGAGCAGACGCATGGCGGAAGTACGATGCCCGGAACGATAGGAATCGGTCATACAAGATGGGCGACGCATGGAGCGCCGAGCGATCATAATGCGCATCCGCATTACAACCAGGATGAAACAATTGCAGTCGTTCATAATGGAATTATTGAGAATTACTTAAAATTAAGAAAGAAGCTGCAGCAGAAGGGGTATGAGTTCCGTTCTGAGACAGATACCGAAGTAGTAGCTATGTTGTTAGACTATTATTACAAAGGCGATCCTCTGGAAGCGATTGTAAAGGTTATGCACAGAGTGGAAGGCTCTTATGCGCTTGGCATTATTTTTGCTGACCATCCGGATTTGGTGTATTCTGTCCGAAAAGACAGTCCGCTGATCGTTGGCCAAAGTGAAGACGGCAGTCTGATTGCATCAGATGTGCCTGCGGTATTAAAATATACAAGGGAAGTATATTTTATACAGAATGAAGAAATTGCGGTACTTTCGAAAGATACGATCAGCTTTTATAATATCGACGGTGAGGAAATTGAAAAAGAACCGAAAAAAATAGAGTGGGATATGAATGCTGCAGAAAAAGGCGGCTATGAATATTTCATGTTAAAGGAGATGTATGAGCAGCCGAAAACAGTGAGCGATACGCTGCATCCGCGCATTAAAGACGGTAAGATCGTGATCGAAGAGCTTGGAATGAGTGATGACGAAATTCGTGCGCTGCGCAAAATCCATATTGTTGCGTGCGGTTCGGCATATCATACAGGGATAACCGGAAAATATGTATTTGAAGGTCTTGCACGCATTCCGGTGGAGGTAGATCTGGCGAGCGAGTTTCGCTATCGCGATCCGATTATTGAAGAAGGGACGCTTATTATTATTATCAGTCAATCCGGTGAGACGGCAGATTCCCTTGCTGCGCTGCGTGAGGCGAAAAAGCGCGGTGCGCTGACGCTTGGGATTGTCAATGTTGTTGGAAGCTCGATTGCCCGCGAAGCAGATCGTGTAATGTATACATGGGCAGGGCCGGAAATTGCGGTAGCAACGACAAAAGCGTATTCTGCACAGTTAATTGCCGAGTATTTGCTTGCGATGAAATTTGCGCTTGTTCGAGGCAAGTTAAGCGACGATGCGTGCGCTTCCATGATTAAGGACCTGAAGGCGATTCCTGCACAGATACAGATGCTTTTAGCCAACAAAGGAGACATCCAGCGTTTTGCAAACCGTTATCTTGCAGCGCGTGATGTATTTTTTATCGGAAGAGGGATTGACCATGCAATCTCATTGGAAGGCTCATTAAAGCTAAAGGAAATTTCTTATATTCATTCTGAAGCTTATGCAGCCGGAGAATTAAAACATGGTACAATCTCACTGATTGAAGAAGGGACACTTGTAACAGCTGTTGTCACGCAGGAAAATTTGTACAAAAAGGCGCTCAGCAACATTGTGGAAGTCCGTACGAGAGGAGCTTTTGTAATGGCTGTGACAAATGAAGATAATACAGATATTGAAAAATCGGCAGATTATGTCGTATATATTCCAAAGACAAACCGCTTTTTTACAAACTCACTGGCAATTATACCACTGCAGCTGTTTAGCTATTACGTGTCAGTCGGAAAAGGGCTGGATGTGGATAAACCGAGAAATCTGGCGAAGTCTGTAACAGTAGAATAATTTTGTTTGCCCGGATTGTGTATACTTTCATCTATCGTGCACCGGTATTTCATGAAAACACGCTCCGGGCACAGAAGAAATCAAAGGGATATGTGTGTATTCGAAAAGGAGGAGAAATTTCCTATGAAAAGAATCACTATAAAAAGAATCAAAATGTTAGCAGCGGTTTTGCTGACAGCGGCGCTTTTATTTCCGGCGTTTATAGCAGATGCGAGGCTGGAGGTGAAGGCAGATGCGTCTGCGCTGGCAGCAAGTTATAATACAAATGTGAATTATATTGCGTATGCTTCTGAGGTGGAAGATCAGGCACAGAGCAGTTATTGCTGGGCGTTTATGGCGAATGCAGTATTAGAATCATACCTGCTGAAAACAGCTGCCGTTTCCATGATCGATCTGAGTGAATGGGACATGATTAATCAGCTGGGTAATGGTTCTTATGCATTTTCGAATTTATATACAGGCGGCAGTTACAAACAGGCGGTTGCTTATTGGACGAGAGGCAGCCTGTATGGGCCACGGCTGGAAGCGGATTCCAGTCTGACAGATTATTACGTGAGTGAAACAGCGGAGCTTGGCAGATACCAAAGAGAGAATCCGCAAAGCAAACAGGAATACATACAAAAAATTAAAAATCTGGTTGTCACATATGGTGCGGCAGGGGTCAGCGTATATTTTGACGCACAGAATCGTGCAGCGACAACGAGAGACGGAGGTTATTATTATCCACAGGAACAAAGTCCCGGGGTAAATCATGGTGTGACTGTAGTGGGATGGGATGACAATTTTGCGCCGCAGTGGTTTTACAACGCGTTAACCTTTCCACATCAGCCGCAAAACAAAGGAGCTTTTCTTGTAAAAAACAGCTGGGGCCGTTATGATACGAGCAGTATTGGCGGAAATACGGGATATTACTGGATCTCTTATGATAATTATTTTCAAGATGCATTTGCTGTTACGCAGGTCGTTCAGCGGTCAAACCTTTGCCATCGTGTGTATGAAACAGATTACCGCGGATTGTATGATTATGGCCCGGGCAGCAGTTATAGCCGTACTTATCAGTTAAGCGGCGGTGCACAATGGCTGACCGGCATAGCGACTTATGTAAAGGCAGGTGCGAATTACCGCTTTTATTTGAATGGTCAGGAATTAACCCAATGTGGAGGGACAATGGCGCAGAGCGGTTATCATACGTTCCAGCTGTCCAATCCGGCGCTCGTAAACGGCAGCTCGATGGAAATACGGGCAGAGGTAAGCGGCAATGTAGAAGCGGTGCCTTTGGCATGTTCTGCAAACAGCTATGAACCGGATGACGGTAATGTCTGTCTGAAAGCGTTTACCAAAACGCAATGGGGATATACGCCTGGAAATACAGACTGGAATCAGGGAACCGGTTTGTCTACGATTACCGGTGTAACGATTACTCCGCAGGAGTGTACAGTGATGCAGGGGACAAGCCGCAGTTTCCAGGCCAGAGTACTTGGGAGCGGGCAACCGTCACAGCGTATCAACTGGCAGATCAGCGGGGTTAGTTCTGCAAATACGAGAATCAGCGAAAATGGTGTTTTATATGTTGCACCGGATGAAGGTTCTGCTGTAATATATGTGTATGCAAATTCTCAGGCGGATCCTGTACATAGTGCGGTAGCGAGAGTAGAGGTTACACAGAGGACAGGAAGCAGTGCAAATACAGGGAACACGTCAAATACCAGTACGAATATCAATGGTACGCCAAATACAGGAACGAATGCCGGCGCTTCGAACAGCGGTACGATCATTACCGGTACGCCGGTTGAAAATGAACCGGATCCATCCGAGAATGAATCATCAAATATTAATGGCAGCAAAGGAGAGGATCCGGATGCAATCCGCGGCACTGTACGCGTAGGCACCGTTAATCAAGGGGTATATTCTGTCTGGGAAGACGGAACTGCTGAATATACAAAGTGTACGGCTCCGAACCGTACAAGCGTCACCATACCTGCGAACGTGAAAATAAGCGGAAAGACATATGCTGTGTCTGTATTAGATGAAGGATGTATGCGCGGACAGAAAAAAGTCAAGACAGTAACAATTGGAAGAAACGTGTCGCAGATTGAAGAAGATGCATTTTATGGATGTAAACAGCTAAAAAAGATTAAAATTACATCGGAACTGATAGAATATATTGGAGAGGATGCTTTTCGGGGGATTGCATCCAATGCGGTGATCTACGTACCGCATGGATGTCTGTCAGATTATCGTACGATGGTACGTGAATCCGGAAATAAGAGTGTCCGGGTTAAAACATATAATTAAAGATTGTGGATAATGCTTTGTGAAATATGGCAAGGCATTATCCTGTTTTTATGTTCACAGAAGTTCACGATTTTATGTATTTTTAAACACAAAACAAACACAATTTCACGGTAAACTTCTACTTGTAAACAACGAACACCTAAATCATCTGATATACAGATGAAACACAAATAAAAAACGCAACCAAAAAATAAGCAAACCAAATGAGCAATTCAAATGAACAATTCAAATGAACAATTACAAATAATTATGAAGCATAGGAAAGGAGCTATCAATTATGGATAACAATCAATATGGCAATACAGAAAATAACACAAACGAAACAGTCAATACGACAAATGCAAATGAGGCTGGCGCCAGTGCGTCCGGTCAGCAGGAATCCGGCTCCACTTACAGTTACAGCTATTTGAATCAGGATCAGAAAAATCCAAATAATGTATGGCGTGCAGAGGAAAATACGGCAGGTTCCTATAATGGAAACAGCGCTTATACAAATACACAGGCAAATGCCGGTAATGCTTATGGAAATAACCAGGCTGGCACGAACAGCGCATATGGCAGCCAGACAAATGCAAATGGAACATATAGCAGCCAGACAAATGCCGGTAATGGATATGGAAGCAATCAGACAGGCGCTAACAGCGCGTATGGGTCCGGTCAGACAAATCCGGGCGGCGCTTATAACAATACGCAGTATACGGCAGGGGGAACACAGACAGGCGCCGACAATGGATACAGTAATATTTATGGCAGCTCTGACGCACAGCAGGCAGGGTGGAATACGTATCATAATACCAAAGCCCAGAAAAAAGAAGAACGTGCAAAAAAACGTGCAGAAAAGAAAGCAAACAGCGCTGCCAGTAATAATTTTGGCATCAAACTTGCAAAATGCGCATCCATCGCGCTTGTGTTCGGCCTTGTAGCAGGGACAGCGTTTGAAGGCTCCAGTTATGTAGCGGGCAATCTGCTGGGTACGAATAAAGAAGAGTCAAAGATTGCTGTTAACGAACAAGCAGAACAGGAAACAATGAAAATCGAAGACAGTACGAAGAAAACCACGCCGATGACAGCTGCGCCGACAAATGCAGGCGATGGTGTGTCAGCCATTGTAGAGGAATGTATGCCATCCATTGTAGCAATTACAAATCTGAGTCAAAAACAACTTCAGAATTGGTTTGGCCAGATACAGAGCTATGAAGTGCCAAGCGCAGGCAGCGGGATCCTTGTCAGTGAGGACGAAGACAGTCTGTATATTGCTACCAATAATCATGTGATAGAAGATGCTACGACATTGACAATCCGGTTTTGCGATGATACGACTGCATCAGCCGAGATCAAAGGAACAGACCCAAGCATGGATTTGGCTGTTGTTGAAGTGAAAAAAGCAGATGTGAAGGCGGATACATTATCTAAGATTAAAGTGGCGACATTAGGTGATTCTGAGAAAATCAAAGTCGGTTCTCAGGCGATTGCCATCGGTAATGCATTGGGTTACGGACAGTCTGTAACGGTTGGCTATATCAGTGCATTGGAACGTGAAGTAACGACACAGGATGAGGGTACGGGAAAGAGCTATACAAACAATCTGATTCAGACAGATGCGGCTATTAACCCGGGAAACAGCGGCGGCGCTCTGCTCAACAACAGCGGAGAAGTTATTGGAATAAATTCTGCGAAATATAACGATACGTCAGTAGAAGGCATGGGATTTGCGATACCATCCAATGCAGCGAAGCTTGTGATTGAAGATCTGATTACGAAAAAAGAAGTATCCGCTGAAAATGCAGCTTATTTGGGCATTCGTCCGGAAGATGTGACAGCTATGATAGCAGAAGCATACAATATGCCGCTTGGGGTATTCGTAAAAGAAGTGTTCAAAGGAACTGCGGCAGATCAATATGGTTTGAAAGCCGGTGATATTATTACAAAAATAGACGGCAGAGAAATTCAATCCATCGAATCGCTGCTGCAAAGGCTCAGCTATTATGAAGCAGGGACACAGGTAGAAGTAGTTGTACAGCGTCCGTCACAGAATGGATATGAAGAAGTTACTTTATCCGTCGTGCTCGGCAAAAAGGATTCCTGATATTTATAATCTAAAATTTTAGTATCGCCAGTTCCTTACTGTTTGATATATAGATGGCGATGAATGATCGCCATCTACATTTTCGTGCGAGTGTGCATCCCCATAAGCGCGAACTTAAGAGAAAATACAACAATTTACATAAAAGTGTTGCGTACTGGCTACTCGGACGCTGTGAGAGAAAATCTGCCCCGTCTGCTGTGTCCGCTCCAGAATGCAAGAAGCCCTAAGCATTCTGCTTCCAGGCTGTGAAACCGGACGGACGCAACGCCTAGTTCGCCCTGGCTGCCGCCAGCAGCTAAAGGCG